>NZ_CAWQUW010000008.1:0-174601 GCF_963898195.1 Vibrio sp. L3-7
TTACGGGAGGCACGTGCCGAGGAATCAATTATCGAATAGAAACTAATCTGCAATAGTGGACTACTATGAATAAAGCAGCGACAGAATCCTTCGGTATTTAGACCGTCAACCTCCCTCGGTAATCACAAATCGAAACAACACCAATCGAAACAACACCAAACCCATTTGCATGAGAATATGGCCAAACCCTATCTCATTAGCCAATTTTTATGAACCACTACAGTTCTATGTTGTTGCCTTTAAGTTCTGAATCGATTAACTGTAAAAATTGATGACACTCAAGTACTAGTAATCTGCCGATAAGTTAGACTAATGCCTCTTTACGAGGCAATCACACTTTAGGCGGTAGCGTATAATGACGCAGTGGACACTTACCACAAACTCTTTCGGTCGAATTTTCAAGAATCAGCTTGTCGTTGAGATCAGTGATGCAGGTATACGAGCTGATTCAGATGGAGAGGTGAGTTTCTTCAAATGGAGAGGTGAGTTTCTTCAAATGGGAGGATTTGGATAACGCCCCAAGTTTGAAAACTACAATCGCTGGCGGTTGCTTAAGCTTTAGTGTTGGCGGTAAGCAACACAGCTTCTCTATGTTAAGCTACCTACTCCCTTTTAAATACCCACACAATTTCTTTCCTCACTGGGCTAATCAGAATGCACAGCATTTAGTTGGATTCTTAGATTCGGTGGAGAATCAATGCCAATCCAGATTTCTTCGCGACTCATCCATACAGAACATACAGATCTTTGCCAAAACAGAACACAAGCGGTGGAGAGGTTGGAACAAAGCTTCGGGTCTATCCGACTTCGCAAAAAATACAGCAGCCCAGTTAAGTCGCATTGCTAATTGGAAAACGGCTGATGTTGAGCGTATTAGACGTGAGTATGTGGAGCGTGAGCTTAACGCCTTTGATTCATTTTTTAACAGCGTGGAATCTAACCCGCTTACCGCCAAGCAAAGAGTTGCTTGCATCACCGACAATGACAACAACCTTCTTTTAGCTGGAGCAGGTACAGGTAAAACTAGTGTTATGGTTGGTAAAACGGGCTATCTAGTGAAAAGCGGGCAAGCACGACCAAACGACATTTTGATGTTGGCGTATGGTCGAATAGCCGCAGAAGAGATGGATGAGCGCATCAAGGAAAAACTAGGATTTGAAGATGTAAAAGCGAGTACCTTTCATAGCCTAGGCGTGAAAATAATTTCACAAGTTGAAGGCAAAGCACCAAGCTTATCGCCCTTGGAAGGTGACGTACGCGCAAAAGTGAAGTGGATGAATGAGGCTATTGCCTCGCTGATGCAAAATGTTGGCTACAAGAAAGCGTTACTCAATTATTTCAGTGCGTATTATTTCGTAGATAAAGATCCATTTGAGTTCAAAACCCAAGGCGAACACTTAAAGTATCTCAATGATAACGATATCCGCACGTTGAAAGGTGAGAAGGTTAAAAGCTTTGGTGAAATGGTGATTTCCAACTGGCTTTATAGAAAAGGGATCAACTATCAATACGAAGCTAAGTATCGAATCGATGTCGCCACGGAACAATACCGACAGTACGAGCCCGACTTCTATTTGCCAGATTATGATATTTATATTGAGTATTACGGTACCGATGAAAACGGAAACCCGCCACCATATATCGATAAAGAGAGATACCAACAAGGCATCAAGTGGAAGAGAGAAACGCATACCAAGTATGGAACAGGGTATGTTGAACTGTATTACCATCAACACCGAAATCGCTCGATGTTAGAAATTTTGGAGCGTGAGCTAATTGCTCGCCAGGTGAATACAAATCCTCTACCCGATAATGAGTTGCTCGAAAGTTTAGAGAAAACAGGCCAAGTCACAGAACTGGCGCGCCTTTTAGGTTCGTTAGTTGATCTGTATAAAGCTGCTTGTCTTGATGAAATGGGTATTCAAAAAATAATAAAAAACTCTCTAGACCCCAAGCAAACCGCTAAAGCTTTGGAATTGTTGATGCCATTGTACCAGCGCTACCAAGACTACCTTTCAGAAGAGAACTTGATTGATTTTAACGACATGATTTCAAAAGCCTTGTCGTATGTCGAAACAGGTCAATTCGAGTCGCCTTGGAGTTACATACTCGTTGACGAGTTCCAAGATATCTCAGAGCCTAGGGCAAGGCTTGTAAAGGCGCTTCGAGATAATAAAGAAAACTCTTCGTTGTTCTGTGTTGGTGATGACTGGCAGGCAATCTATCGCTTTAGTGGCGCTGATGTTCGCTTAACGACAGACTTTGAAAAGTACTTCGGTGCAGCGTCTAAAACGACGCTTGATATGACCTTCAGATTTAATAGCGCTATCGGAGATGTGGCAACGCGTTTTGTTACTCAAAACCCCGTTCAGCTTAAAAAAGAGATTAAGTCTTTAGTTCAGGTTAGCAAACCAGCGGTAAGCGTCATTCGACAGGGAGCCGAGGAGCAAGGGATAACTGCATTGGATAAGGCGTTTACGTCTATTGCAAATCATGTACACGAGTCCAACTCGCCACATAAGAACAAAGTCTATTTACTGGCAAGGTTTTGGTACCAAATGCCAGATGCTAATTACCTACAGTGGCTGAGACAGCGTTACCACATGTTAGACATTGAGAACCAGTCGTTCCACGCATCTAAAGGTAAAGAAGCAGACTATGTTGTGGTTATGGGGCTGACAACAGGTAAACATGGTTTCCCGTCCGAGAAACAAACCCCTACGCTTATTAATGCGTTATTGCCCCAAGGAGATACATTTGAACACGCAGAAGAGCGCCGATTATTCTATGTAGCGCTAACCCGCGCGAAACACAGGGCATACTTAATCGCGGACATGACCGATGCAAGCGACTTTGTTACAGAGCTGATTAAAGGAAACTATCCAGTAGAGACTAATGAGTTTGATATTTCCTTAGCGCAACTAAATGCCGACAAAATGGTTTGTCACTCTTGTAAAGTTGGCGTTCTCAAACCTCGAGTTGGTCAATACGGCAAGTTTATGTCTTGTACACTTTACCCACGCTGTAAGCACAAGGAAACACCTTGTGATAAGTGCGGGAGTGCCATGAGTCGTGAAACCAAAGGCGATTATCAAGTTTGCATTAACTCTAGTTGTGAACATGAGCGCCCAATGTGTTCGAATTGTGGTAGTGAGATGAAATTGAGGCGTGGTAAGTATGGTGAGTTTTGGGGGTGTTCTACTTATCGCAGGAACGTTGAAAATAATTGTTCGTACAAGATTAACGTCGATTAGATAGCGAAATCCAGAAACAACAAAGGGCTATCAGCCACTAGCTTTCTAGCCGTTTTAATATGACGCTCTCAACAGGATTCGAACCTGTGGCCTGCCTCTTATGAGGGGCAGGTCAACCGCTCGATGGTCAGCGTTTTGGGCCAAACGATGTGTTCGAAAAAGCGTAAGAGAACATAAGTAAAAGGTTGTTGAATTTGACCATCTATCTAATTGTTGAAACAGACAATGGGGCAGAAGCAAGCTTGCCACATACAGTTCTTAGCTTTAAACTAACGTTGAGAGCCTCGGGTATCCCTGCTTTTTCTTGGATGTACTATTTACTGTCTGGCCAGAAGTAATTGTATCGAATTGAACTTGGCTTAATTGCAAAGCAGACCACCGAGGACATATGATAAGTCTAGGTGCTTTCCCTTCCATATACTTTGGTGATAAAACACCCGACGCTGCACACAGAATGTGTTCCCTCTTAGTTTTGAATGACAAACATTCTGTAGCTGTTTACAAAGCCATAGGCATTGCCTGTGGCTTTGTCGTATCTGGGACTAAAAAAACTGGTGCAACAGGCTTACACACAAATTAATCTATTGATAGTTTCTTATGCTCTAAACACGTTTAGGGGCAGCTTCGTGTTACCCGACTCCACGAGAAACAATTTAGGTAAACCTTACCAGTGATTATTCACGGTTTAATTCCAGCTACAATCTGTTTGAACATCAATGCAGAAGATAGATGCGCTGCTGGGCTTTCTGAGAACGCCTCACCATACTCCTTTAAATCACTTCGGAACTCTTTTTCGTCTTTCTCTAGTCTTCTGATGATCCTATCTACCGAGTTTAAGATACTCTCGATAAACATTGATGTACATTTCTCAGCATTCACACAGCAAATATCCGCATCAATATCGTGATAATCCAAAACTGTAGCTGACAGGTCAATGGAAAACTCTCCATCACTGTATTCGCACATTACTCGCGATACTTCTGCGCTAGGAAAGCAGCGCTCAGTAGCTCTTGTTACAACTGAGGATACTCGTTGAATGCGCTTTAAATCATTTATTATACTAGCCATTAACCACTTTCCTTTAAAAACTTGGACTCTTCATACTGCGCAGCAACAACATCCCGAACCAAGTTAAAGTCACCTTCAACAAACTCATTTAAAGCCTCTTCAACTTCTTCAAAAGTCAGGTTAAAGAACTCTCTTCGGTGATTGACTTTGTTGACTCTTCGAGAGGCAAACTTAGAATGAAGTTTGTTTTCCAAGGCTGGGGCATCATCAGATGGTATAAGAGCATGGACATCAAAAAAGAACGGAACAGATGCATCTCCCAATTCCTTCACACGATCCATAGGCTCTAAACGTCGTGTCATTCCAATCTTGTACACATTTTCACCAAACGATCCCTTATTTGAGATAACATAAACATATCCTGACCTTGTGAGCTGAGCCATACTTAGCGCCCGCTCTTTCTCAGCAGTCGCACGTTCCAACTTAAGCTTCAGCTCTTCGATATGAGAGTTGAGCTTTTCTACTTCTTCTTGGTTCGCTGTTTGAACTCTGGCTAGAGCATCACTCAAATCTTTTTGAAAAGCTTTTTCCTCCTTTTCACGAGCAGTGACAAAGCTTTCTATCTCTTTTTTAACTTTGGCTTCTTCACGCAGAGACTCTTTCATGAATCGTTGTTCTTCTAGCTCCATCTCCTTTTTATACTTATATTCAAAGACATGGCGCTGCTCTTCCAGACGCAAAAATAGTAGAGTTCTATTCAGCTCTACGTAGCTATCATCACCACTCTTATTGACCTTTTGAAACCACTTGTCTATTTTTTTTGCATTAGCGGTGAAGTTACGTGCATTAGTATTAGCTATAATGTTGTCTACTTCTGCATTAAAGGCAGTTATCAGAAATTTACCATGTCTCTTTTGCCTTGCCTTTCCTTTAGCAAGATTGTCATTCCAAAGAATATCTTGAAGAATATCAAATGCGTTACCCTGTTTTATCAGTTCCTTCTGTTTATTTTTTACTTGTTGCAAAGATACCTTAATTTCATCGCTAGTAGGCCCATCAAGAAGGTATTCAAATGGCGTCACTGTAGAGAGAAGATCCTGATGTTCTTTAGTTAACTCCAAGTCACGCAACTCTTCTCGGAGCTTCTCAATACTGCTAGAGAGTACCTTTTCGCGGGTTTCTCCTGTTTCAATTTTTTTCTCAACATCCGCTAGTGCTTTATCTGCACGAGCCGTTGCTTTATCGACGATGGCTTCGGCTTCAGCCTCCGCATTACTAAGAACTTTTTCACGTTCAGCTTTCGCTTCAGTCAGAATTAGGTCTTTTTGTCTATGTGCATTCTCAATTTCTTCAGCTAATTCTGACTTTTCTAGTCCTATAGAATTTTCATTCTCTTGTAATACGAGTGCACACTGTTTTTCTATATCAGCAAGGTGCGATCTGGCAGCCGCTCTATCTTTCTCGCACTGGACTCTAACGTCATGACAAGTAGCTCTAAGCACGAGCAACTCCTCTTCGAGCTTCATTAAATCTGTAGCCTTCATATATTCAGGGGAGGCTAAAACTTTTTGAATACTCGACAATTCTTCTTTCGCTTCACTTAACTGTTTTTCAAGCTCAGTAACGTTAGCTTGGGCATCCATCAAGAGGGACTTTTTGACTAATCCAAACATTGTTTTTCAAACCTAGATATGTGATGTATTGATTAACTTGGTAAAGAACCGACTAAACACCCACCAAACTCATAGACACTTTGTGGCATAAGGGAAAATAGGTCAAATAACCTCGTATAGAAATGAGGTACAAAACAGTTCTAGCTTAGAATGGGGCAAAAATAACTTCGTTTCGCAGGTAGCGAATCGCAACCTGCGCATCGCAACTTGCGATGTGGGTGGTTTACTTAATAAAAACCAGCGTAAACATCAATCAATTAACATTTAAAATCAATAATTTACAATTAAAATAGCACCATAGCGATGCTGATAATTAGCCTTCGATTGAAGAGAGTATTTCGTATAAAAAAGCTCTCCAGAATAGAGAGCTTTGATGGGTTATCGGTAGTATTGTTTTTGACGCCTCGAGTTATGCTTCCAACTTTTTGCTAGGCCATACACATACGACGGGTAGTCGTCCCATGGGTTAGCTAACGCTCTTCCTCGCGCGGCTCGCAGTTTAATCGGGTAACCTCTACACTCAACCTTGTGAAGAAAATAATAGCTCTTTTCCTGCTTGGTAGAAAAGTGCTTATGAGTTCCACTGCGAACGCTTGGATAAAGATCCCAAAGATATTGGCGCTGGTATTTTATACGGTTCCGGTACTGCTGTTTTAGCTTTTTCATTTACCCTCCAGGTTTGCATTACCTAGAAGGGGTCCTTTGCAAAGTAATTCATTCCGGCCTCCCCAATGTGCCTTTAGTGAAATTGTAGCCTATGGTTTCTTCAACTACATGGAAGAGAAAGCCGAGATCACTCTCTGCTTAAATGCCCCAAGTCGAAGCTCATCAAACGTCCCTAGTGTTCCATAGAGACTATTTGAACTGTCTGTACTGCTTTCCCAAGATACTGTTGTTCTCCCACTATTTTGGGACTCAAGCGGAAGCGCGACACTTAAGCTATTTCCTCGACCAGAGAACTCTGTTTCGATAGGTTTCCCCATACTTACATAGAGACGAGACTCAGGAATATCTTGTTCAATCCTTTCAGAAAACTCAATCAGACTTTGTTCAGCAAAAGTGAATAACCACGCTTGTTGGTTTATTGTATTATTCACACGAAGTATTCTTCCGAGCACCTGCCTGAAATACAATTCCGTTTTGACTGAACTCATGTGGCAACATACTTGAAGGCGAGGAATATCAGTACCCTCACTGATCATACCTACACTAACAATCCATTGTGCATCGCTTTGTCGATAACGCTCTATTTCTGCCAGCGGTTCTTCATGTCGATAAGTGACGATAGAAACGGTTTGCCCAAATTTTTGAGATAGTATCTCTTTGATTGTTTGCGCATGTTGAACCGACGCTGCAACAATCAGCCCACCGGCATTGGGGGATCTGGTACGTACTTTTTCTAACCGCTCACACCCTAAACAGAGTAGATATTCCATCGCCTCTTGGTTGTGAATAACACTCTGGTAGGATGCTTTTGTCTGTTTAAGCATCTCTAATATTGATGAAAAGGATTCGACTTTTTCGCTACTACTAACAGATAAGTGTTCATTATCAACCAAGACGATTTTAGGCCTTCTACAAACACCATCAGCTATAGCTTGTTTAAGAGTGTATTGGTAATCGACAAGAAGCTGTCCGTCTGGGTCGCTATACTCACCCATGACAATGGGTAAAGAGTCTGAACGCCACGGTGTACCTGAAAGTGCGAGGGTAAAAGTAGCAAGCCCTTGAATTTTAGTGAGAACTTGATGCCCCCAAATGTTCGCATTTTCAACCTCAGAGCCAGAGCAATGGTGTATTTCATCAAAGACAACAAAGACCCTGTGATTACGCAATGTTTGCCAAAACTCATCAGTAAGGAACTGGATAGATTGGTATGTTAAAGATTGCCCTATAGCTCCCATACCACCATTAAATGTGCAATTAAGTATCGACGAAAAGGTTCTTTTTACACCATCAGAAACCGTCAGTGATGGCGAGAAGCACAATACAAGATCTACCATGTCACTTTGTAGCAGCCTTGACGCAATAGTAGCGGCAAGCACTGTCTTACCAGCCCCTGGTGTAGCTTGGCAAAAGAAATGGGATCCGCTGGATTGATATTTTTTCAACGCTCTGTCAGAGCATTCACCTTGCCATTCCCTTAACACGGTTCATCTCCTTCATAGAGAGTATTAAGAACCCTTGTTAAAACATTCACTTTACCGAGCAATAAAGCGGCGCGCTCTTTAGCCTCTTGATGCAAAGGGGCTAGTTTATTTTCTAGCTCAGGAAATCGAGATACGATCGATTGATACTCGTCAATCTCCCCAAGTACGATCTCAAGTTCACCCTTATATTCATTACGTTCATTGCTCAAAATGGAATAGTTTTGAATGGGTACTTTAGGCTTTATATCCGCTTGGTTATTCGTGGTTACATTGTTATGTAAATCTTTAAATTGTTCCGTTTGAAAGTAATGCTTTCTCCGACCTGAGCCCTCACTTCGCAACCAACTTTTCTTTTCAAAGTGAAAAATTGCTCGGTACACCTTTTTACGAGCTTCGGCAGAATTGGAGTCCACATTATCAAGTGATAGCCATAAATCTCTCGCTTCTAGCACGGTGAACCCATCTAACCCATTTTCTATCAATAACTTGTGCATGACCGCACTAATTCTTCGAGCCCGTTTCATTTCCAAAATTACACCAACCAAAAACTAAGGATTGCTTAGTATACAGAAATCCATAAAACTAAGAAAATCTTAGTCAACTTGAGCTCAGAGAAATGAAATCTAAGTGTCATTTAAAAACCCAATCCCAGAGCGACTCAAACAAGCTCGAAAAAAAGCAAAGCTCTCTCAAAAAGCCTTGGGAGAAAACATAGGTATGGATGCAAGTTCAGCAAGCCCTCGAATGAATCAATACGAAAAGGGAAAACATACGCCGGATATCAATACGTTAAAGTCAATTGCAGATGAACTTGGTGTGCCTTTGAGTTACTTTTTTTGTGAAGATGAGATTTCTGCGGAGTTAGCTGTGAATCTAAATAAGCTCTCTGAAGCGGATAAGCAGAAGATTCTTGATGTGACAATGCGGCTTATTGAAGAGTCATTTGAAAATAGTTGTCCGAAAGGGGATTAGCTACACGATCCAGCGAAAGGGCACGGAGCGTCAAGCGCATGCCAAGCCGATACTGGGTGAACTTTACGAATGGATGACGACCTAAAAAGTGATAGGCTCTAGTCCACTAGGTAAAGCGATAAAATACACGCTCGGGCACAATGGCCAAAGCTCATACATTATATAGATGATGGTCACTTATCTATCGATAATAATCGCGATGAACGCGCAATTAAACCGCTAGTCATTGGCCGAAAAAATTGGTTGTTCTCAGACACACCAAACGGTGCTGATGCGAGCGCCATGCTTTACAGCATCATCGAGACTGCAAAAGCCAATGGTCTTATCCTCTACGAATACATGGTCAAGTGCATAAAAGAGCTGGCGAAAGTAGAGTCTGATATCGACTCACTCCTACCTCGGAACTTCAAACACTAACAAGTCGCCCCGCAGATTCATGAGGCGGATACTACAGTGCGGCTTTAGTTTGAATTATATTGGTGTTCTTGAACGTGGTGAAAAAATGTGACTTTAGAGAAGGTGTTTACGGTATCTAAAGCTCTCAAATGTTCAATCTATAATTTGATTCCAGATGAAGATTAAACCCAAGATATATGCATCAGTTTATAACGAAAATATAGCTTTTTTGACGACTTACATAAGTCCCATTTTTGCTTTCAAATCCAAAGGCATCTTGGCAACGGCTAAATCCAATGTTTCTTTGACGCTTCGAGCTTTAAGTGCGTTGTGCTTTTTTTCTAAAGATTGATGACTCTGAACAATAACTTCTTTTTTATTAACTCTGATGCCCGTTTTCTTTCTTTTTAATTGCTTCTTTTGTTCAATTTCATGCATCTCTAAAAGCTCTTGATTAACATCATCAAAGAAGCCTTCAATGTCTCTACTGAATGAGGACGCATTGAAAATGCTCTGTGCTGACCGACCAACCACTCTAGCTACATTAGACTTTTTAATTTGATAGAACTTCTTAGTCTTATTTGTTACTACCTCACCAAAGCTTGAAATCGCTTCTTCAGCTTCCTTTTTTAAATCAAGAATGGCATGGTAAGCTTTATGAGTAGTATGCTCTGGGTCGTCAACAACCCATGATGGTTGTTCATTTTGGGCTGATTTGTCTGAAGTATCATCTAACGAATCCAGAAACTCATCCGACATAAGCTCATCTAAATCAAAGTCATTGGGCATACAGCCTTTCCTCTTCCATAATCTTGCTTTCTATAGCATCAATTGCTTTAGTAATTGCAGCTAGAATCTTGTCGACACTTACAACGTTCTTTTCACTTCTAAGCTCTTTGATGCGCTTCCAGCTTGATTTGAGTGTTGGTAGGTGTGCCTCTAAAAAGAAACCAAAAGCGTGCTCCTGTAACGACTCTTTAACCATTGGTTGAATCACTTGCCATATCCCTTTGATATTACCCTCAGTGATGAGTACATTGGTACAATTCAGACAAAGATCAGGCTTGGCATCTTGTGGGTTTAACAACCCCATTTTCGAACATTTTGCTCTAGAATCCGCTCCATCACGAGGAATACAAGTAGCGAAAGTATTCACCTGAATATCAATGATACGACCACTTAACGCCTCTCTTAGAGCAAGTATTCCATTATCATCTTTCACTTGCGTTAATGTTGTCGCTTTTTTCACGAACTGTGCCAAACCGCCTACGTATTTTTCACCAACTTGTTCTGACTCTATAATCAGCAATTCGACCAATGAGTTTAGGTAACGCTGCTTCGCTGATTGCATTAACCCTCTAGCATCTTTATCCCTTAGGTACGCCATGAAGAAAGAATTATCTAGGTGAGCAAACTGGTGGCGTATAACCGCACCCACATCACCCTGATAGCGTGTGAGAACTGACTCAGCCCATATATGACGAAAAGCGTGGGGAGAAGGATAGCGCACACCTTTTAATAACTCAGAGCTAATATCCATCGTTGTTTTCTTATCATTCAAATCCACTGAGCCATTGACTAGCAGCGCTTTAGTTTCATCGGAAAGATAAGTTTCGATAATTTCTTGATGCTTTGTATTTTCAAGAGGCTCACCTTTAGATAATAGTTTAATAGAGGCTTTCAGCGCTTTTTGAGCTTTAGCGGAGTTAAAACTTGTGCAGGACAGTCTCACCCAATCTTTTTTCACCTCTTGAGCACAAGAAAGCAAGTTCTTATAACGAGCACTGCCAATACTGTATTTGGCTGACAGCAATTCTAATTCTTTTTGCTCATCAATCGTCAACTGAGCAGTGTGCTTGCTATTTAAGGTATCGAGCTTAACCACATCATTAAAAGGCTGGTACGCTCTGACAAAGCCTTCCCAATTCGCTCTAACTCTATTATCAATGTATTTTCCAGATTGATTAATGCTCTCCTTTTTAGCCTGTTCTGCACAAGAATATAGGCACGGCTCATCACCTTCACGCCCGAACACCTCATTTAATTGTGCGGCAACTTGATAGCACTGAGAGGTGATTTCTCGATTAATTTTGGTAGAACCGCCCGTTTTAGGGACAAGCCATTTAAGCTTGAAGCGAAATGGAACGTGAGCATTGTCGAGAATATCCAAATTCGGTTCAGAGTGTATCGCATTCAATGGAAAACCGAATTCAGATAGTCGATAGCCTGTCCACGCCACAACAAGATTAGTCATCGCATAAAGTGGAATATTCAGAATTGCTTTAAAGCTTCGATACGTTTTTAACTCTGAATGAAAAAATTGTTTATTTGCCCAAGCGCCAATATCAGCAAGAAACAGCTCCCTCCCCAATCTTTGCTTAGAGACAATTATTTGCATTTTTTCGTACACATCATCTACGGATAATTGGCTTAAAGATTCTGCCTCTAAAAAGGTTTTATCTAATGAAAGCAAATAGCCTTGCCATATCTGGTGTGATTTCTTATTCCCCTCTAAACCTAAGTATTTTTGCAGCATTAATATTCGAATTAATTCCACTGAATCACTTCGAGAGAATAAGCCTAACTCAATAACTAACGCTTCAATGGATTGGTCTTTTAAAGGCGTTACCAACTCAAATCGCTTCAAGTATTCCTCAAAAAGCGCATCTCTCACTTCCACTGCAAGAGCATTAAAATTAATTCCGCCTCTGTGGGTGGTAGGCTTATACTCTTTGTCATTTAATATTGCAGTAAGTATGATTTCACGGAGGCTATTAGATAAACCGGCATCTAAACTCTTCATCCCATATTTAGTGTCGATACTCTCAAATACCAACCGACATACAGAGGCATACAGAAAGTCGTTTTGATAAACCTGATTAAGATGGTCAACGTAATACTGCCCCAACTCAAGCCCAAGAAAGTTAAAGCTACCGCCTTTTTTAAACTCATTGAGCGTTGTGCTGTATTGTGATTGACAGACTTTATCTAAGCTTTTTTCTATTTTTTTTTGTGTTGGAGTGGAATCAATAACACCAACAACACCCAATGCTTTAAGATTATTTCTTATTTTATGAAATTGAACTGGTCTAATTGATCCTCGATAAGAAGGCGTTGATATACGATTCACAAATCCATACTGGTTGGTCGCTCTTCCCATAACTGATGTCCAAAAAGGCTCCAATGACGATACAGTAAGGCTTGTTGCGCTATTCTCTTTAAGGAAGGCGAAAAGGTGCAGCATCATTTGATAAACGGGAAGAACAGCTTGAGAGTCCCTAGGACTGATGACACTCAGACAAACTAACTTTGCATATTTTTTCGCATTTAAAGGGTGGTCACACCCATCCTTTAAGTAAGTCGCTATGGATTCATGGTTAAAAGCGGGTAAATCAAACAATGAAAAATCCAATGTTGTGATAGCGCCATTGTGTCTAATCTTAAAGTACCAAGTATCAGAATATACATCGCCTTTATCACTCATGAAAAATGGGTTAGCGGTCAACTTTAAATTCTGGTCATACCAAAAACTATCAACTGGATTTTTAAATACTGTTTGTGCCATAAATCCCCCTTACATCGAGTGAAAGACGCTCATTACCACGCCGTTTTTTATCATTAAGTCAAACTGCTCCCTACCTTTACGTTGTGATGCTTTACTCATCTTGGGTAGGGTGTCTTCTAGCCATTCCACAGTCGGTATCACAGTTTTAAATAAGTGGTCAGGATTATGAGAAAGGAGCTTCTTATAGTTCTTTTTGAATTCATGGAGATAATTGTACATTTTTAAAACAGTAATAGGGCTATCTGAGACATAGATCGGCGATAACGCTTCATTTTCTTTTTGGTCACTCAACGCCATCACGCCCACTTCATTAACTCGCCCCTTTTCTTGCCCTGTGACGACTCTAAGCCTTGCATTCATTTCCTCATGCTTGTATGAAATCAAATCTGTGACCGCCATAAACTCACTATTAAATGCTGCGACTTGTTTTTCATTCTCAGCCTTAAAGTTCAAATTAAAAACATTATGAATCAAATCCAGCATCACCTCACGAGTGATTCGACCAGAGCTATTCATCCATTCTTCATTAGCTTCGGTTAGGTAGCTTACTTTCTCAGTTTGGTTCGAATGAGAGTTTCGATTAATCAAGTAATTCAATGTGTATGAGTCACTAAATGCATGAACTGCACTATTTTTAATAACTTGAAGACCGAAAATACCTCTCTGGCAAGGTGATTGCGATTGAGCGACTAATTTACATCTCTCTTCTACCGTTATTTTTTTAGTGTTATCAATAACATTGTCAGGATGGACACCGTGGGAAATCAGTACGCAAATTACTTGAGGCATTAAATTGGGTTGCTGCTGTTTTTCGTGTGCAGCTTTAAGCTTTTCAGACAAATCGCTTATTTGAAGTATCGCAGCAAAAACACCTAAAAGTGCGTTGATGTTGTTACTAATTACCAATAATTGTTTAGCAAAGAAAGGCAAGCCTTCATCCTGCTGTTCAAGTAGTGTTAAAAGCGCCTTACCTTCTGGTGTTCGAGCGGATAAAGAACGGGTTGTATGAAACACTTTAGCCCGACCTTTAAAATACTCGCACTCAATATTAGTGACTCTTCCACCAACTTTCATCAACCTAAAATCAGAGTGCCTTAGTTTAGGTATGTCATTTGGTTGCACCGTTAAGCTGGCCATCAACCAAGCAAACATTAACCCCTCTACATTAGTCAGTGCTTTTGATGAATCGCCATTTAACACACCCTTAATCCACTCGATAGAGAAAAGAGTGCCATCTAGTACTGCAGAAGAATGCAAACCTGTGAAACCCACATTAACTTTCGTTTTGTCACGTCTTTTATTCAAAAAAAGGCTATCACACTCATTCTGGCTCTTTAATGCTGGAGTAATAGTATTGTAGGTAACTAAACTACTTGAATTAGAAAGAATCAAAACCTCTAGCGCTGCTTTAAGGGTATTCGATGAATTATCTTGTTTATGGTAAGCAGACAACATCAAATAAATGATATTACCTACTGCTTTACACCTCTCAAATCTACTATCCTTTGACTCAATAACTAACCAGGGACTTAACTGCGGTTTAATACTCCTAATCAGCGCTTGTAGTTCATCTTTATAGGTTTTCAATTCAAGAATAACAGTAGCTGCGGTTAAGCTTAATGAATTCACCGCCAACTTTGGGGAAGCGAGAGCGGAATAAAGCTCACTTCCAATACCAATATCGTCTCTTCTTAACCAGTCTAATGCACCGAAATAACTGGCTATAGATTTTTGAGACTTATTCAGGTTAGGGGTGTGTTTTGTTTTGCGAAGCTCAATAAGATACGCATACTCATCACTACTTAACTCTTTTCTTAATGATTCAGACTCAATGGCATAACCCAATACACACTTCAAAGTAATTAAAGGGCTATAACCACCATGATTCTCTAACTCATCCATACGGTCGGTTTCGTAAAGTTTTATAGCTTCGTAGCGATTTTCAATTTTGTGGGCATTGAGCCACTCAATGAATGGTTTGGCTGCATTCGAAAAGTATACTGTTGCAGAAAACGCAGCACTTTTATCAAAAAAGGCGTAGTTATAAGCCGCAATCATTGCCTTGTAGATAATCGATTTATCGGAATCCTCGGTGTCAGTCATGGATAGAATATAGGCAGCACTTTTTCTACTCTGAGGGATAGAAATAGACTTAACAGAGAAAGGCAACTCTAGTGATGCTATCGGTTGCTTTTTCTTAAATTCACTTGATAGCACCCTTTCTATCTCAGCGCTTGAAAATTCCTCTAAATTATCCAAGAACCACCTCCCTTAGTAACTGCTCTCTCTGGCCACAAGCATGAATATACATTTTTGTGGTTTGGTTTGAATACTTGCTATCTACTTTGTGTCCTAAGCGTCTTGCGGTTTCAATATACACTGCAGATTCCGTGGTAATCGATTCGTATGATTTCTTTGCTTGTTGGCAACCTTCATAAAAAATATCAGTGCCAAAAGAGTGTCTTAAGTGGTGGTAACTCAGCGCTTTATCCAACTCTTGGTAACCTGAGTAAGCTTCTGGATTCTCTTGTATTAATTTGCGAACTTTCTCTAACACCCTAGAAAAAAGCTGAGTGCCGTATTGTTTACCTACGGGCTTACCAAAAGTGTCATTAGTAGAGTTGGAGACCAATAACTGATTACTCTCAGTTTTAGGGCGCTCTTGGTCGTAATAACGCTTCATTAAACTAAGGTGAGAACGCTGAATATAAAACTTTCTCTTTGAACCATATTTTGCGTGAAAAGAAGCTAGGTGGTACTCAAATTCCTCTTTATCAGGATTAACCATCATATCTTTAAAAAGGTTCAATAAGCCTTTTTGAATAAAGCCATCAGACTTAAAGTCTTCCAAGTAAAACCCTTGGTTCTCTTTGGTCCGACAACCAAGCTCTCCACCATTGCGTAGAACAATCTCCTCAAAAAGAGTATTTGTATTGGCGTAAAGCAATTCCCTTGTCGCTGGAAGGAGATATTTTATGATAAGTTTTGATTTGCTATTTAAGCGAACTAATTGTCTATTTTCTGAATATATAAAGATTTTTTTATATGACATATCAAAGAAGTAAGAAAGCCAGTTGTAATAACTCTCTAATGACATTACCGCTCGATTAACGACAACTTCACTAGCTTCCATCTTATGAACTAGATGGTCATTAATGAATGTATTCATATATTCATCGGGAAGAGCAATATGGTTATCGAGTGTAAGTAGGGGCTGATCTGATTCTTTGGCATAATCTTCTAACCACTCAAGGAAAACACCCAATTTCTCACCTCTGACGTTTTGAGCATCTTCACCAATTTCAACCTCCTTGAATTGGAAGTCATATTGTTCTGTCTCAGCGTTCTTTACTTTCTCATGGACAACAGAAAGCCCATTCAAGGTGGTGTAACGACTATAAAGGCAAGGTAACAGAAGTGGCACATCGTTATCATCAAGATAAATCCAGTGCTGGTTATGAGTTTTATCACGTACTCTTTGCATACATTTTTACCATTAAGTTGCCACCTATAAGTGAAAGGTAGTAAACAATAAAAATACTTACAAATTTTTCTTCAAACTAACACGTCAGAGTTTAAAAACAGTCCATATCAACATGGATTATTTTCCTTACTTTCTCTTGGTCCGCATTACACATCTAGGATTAACTCAACCTTACAACTGTATCTATAAACAGTATAGCCGATTATTATCAAATTTAGAATGATCTGGAGTCCAGCTCAATAGGTTTCACTTCAATAGCTACCTACTATTCTGATAGTATTGTTAAGGAGTATTTAGTCTATTAAGTAGGGATCGCTTTTGAGTGAAAAAATACTAGTTGTGGAAGATAGTCGTGCATTCAGAAACTATCTTTACCAACAATTTAAGAACGATGGCTATGAAGTTGTATTGGCAGAGTCTGTCGAAGAAGCCAAAGCTATATTAGAGCAACAGACGGATTTCTTGTGTGCGGTTCTAGATTACTGCTTACCTGACGGTCAAGATGGCGAAATTATTGACTTAGTACTCGGCTATCAGCAAAAAATCATTGTTCTAACAGGCATGTTTAACAACACACTTCGAGAGCAGGTTCTTGCAAAAGGTGTGCTTGATTACATCCTAAAAGACAGCATGTCATCGGTAAGTTACTTACTTCCTCTAGTTAAACGAATTTCAAACAATCGATATCATAAAGCGCTGGTAGTAGATGACTCCGCTGTGGTTCGTCGATATGTAGTCCAACTCCTAGAACATCAATATATTCAAACCATCCAAGCTGAAAACGGAGAGCAAGCGCTAGAGCTCCTCCGAAACGATTCCGATATCACCTTTGTCGTCACTGATCACGATATGCCAAAAAAAGATGGTATTTCTATGACCCGTGATATTCGAGTCCATTATGACCGCAATCAACTTGCTATTCTTGGCTTGTCAGGCAGTGATGACCGCACAATGACGGCTCGCTTCCTTAAAGCTGGCGCTAATGATTTCCTTTATAAGCCATTTAACCAAGAAGAGTTTTTCTGCCGTATTCATCAACTACTCGATATGAAAGAAGCGACCAATGAGTTATTCCGCCATGCAAATGAAGATGCCTTAACAGGCCTATGGAATCGCCGTTACCTGTTTAATCAGATATGTAAGGGATGCCCACAACGTAATATCGCGATGATGGATATCGATTTCTTCAAGAAAGTAAATGACACCTATGGTCACGATGGTGGCGATGCAGTACTTGTCGCGGTAGGGAAGATCATCAAAGACCATTTCAAAGATGATGTGGCTGTTCGCTTTGGTGGTGAAGAATTTTGCATTCAAGCATGTAGGCCATTTGAAAGCTTTGTTGATGACTTAGAATCAATGAGGGTCGCGATAGAAAACCATGAAGTAATGCATGGCGATAATCGTATTAAAGTTAGCATCAGCATCGGAGTCACTGATGTAGACGCAAAGCTCGATGAACAAATAAAAGCGGCAGATGAGTTACTTTATACCGCTAAAGAGCAAGGCAGAAACCAGCTTGTGTTCGCTCGCAACACCCAGCAAGATTAATAAGTCATAACCAAACAAAATTCTTAACTTCCAAAAATTTGTAGATTGTAATGGTTACCTAAATTAAAAAGAGCTCAAGACGATAGGCCTTGAGCTCTTTGCACTTTAAGGAACTCGATTTCACTCGTTCCAGAATAAATATCGCAAATTAAGCAATACGGTCTTTACTCCAAGACGCTTCTTTTTGTTGGCGCTCAGCAAGTTTTTCTTCACGATATGCTTCGCGTGCTTCACGTTTTTTACGTGCATCACAAGGTTCAGGGCAGTTACACACTTTATCAATACCAACAGCACCTAAGCCACCACAGCTACCTTTCACAACTTTCTTTTGAACAATATAGCCAATCGACATTGCTGCGATTACTGCAAGAAAAACACCAAATGTAATCAGAAATGTATTCATAATTCTCTCGCTTACCTTATTTACCTAAGTATGGCTTAAATGCTTCAGAAGCAATCTCTTTAAAGCCATCTGCTGTTTTTACCACCATGAATGCAGGGATACCATGTTGGTTTGCGACTTCCATTCCTTTCACTTCACCTAAGACCATTAGGCCTGTAGATAAGCCATCTGCAGTCATTGAAGACGGATTTAAAACAGTCACAGAAACCACTTTATGGTGAAGAGGCTTTCCTGTTTCCGGGTTAATGATGTGTGAGTAACGCACACCATCACGCTCAAAATAGTTACGGTAGTCACCAGACGTTGCAATCGCCATATCACCCGGCTCGATGATCTCTTGAATGTTACGCTCTTCAACGCTTGGCTTCTCTATCGCGATACGCCAACCCACACTTTCACGGTTTAGGCCTTTTAAGCGGATCTCACCACCAACTTCTACCATGTAATTGTGTATACCAATTGAGTCAAGATAATCAGCTACAACATCGACTCCCCAACCTTTTGCGATAGTTGAAAGGTCAACATACAAGTTTGGTAAATCTTTCGTCAGTTTATTACCCTCAACGCTCAAATGATGAATACCAACCTTTGCTTTACGAGCAGCGATCTCTTCATTTGTAGGCACCACTTCAGGGCGCGCTTCAGGACCAAAACCCCATAGGTTAACTAGCGGGCCAACCGTAACATCCAATGCACCTTCAGTAAGACCGTTCAAACGAATGGCTTCTTTCACTACAAGAGCCGTTTGTTCAGACACTTCAAATGCGTCAGCGCCACGATGTTGGTTAAAACGGCTTAGTTCAGAGTCCTCACGGTAAGTCGACATCTGATCGTTCACTTCTTCAAGCAAACGATCAATCTCGGTATGAACTTTATTAGACTCAGGAAACTCATCACCGTTGATGTATTTAATATTGTAACTGGTACCCATTGTTGGGCCACTTAAATGTACTTGTTCTCTTGACTGTTCACAGCCAGCAAGAAAAATCAAAGAAGTTAATGCAACAAGCCAAATTCTCACTTGCTTACTCCTATCTAATGTTGAGGATTTATATAAGGAAAAATAAGAGAAAAATTAGGTATTTAATACCTTACTCTTTCTTATATAAGCCATTGTATTGTCAAAAAACAGTCTTATAAAAACAAATGGCTGACTCGTAGGAGTCAGCCATAATATCAATCACTTAAATGGATTAACCACCGAAGTCATCTAGTAGGATGTTTTCATCTTCTACACCAAGATCTTTCAGCATGCCGATAACAGCAGCGTTCATCATTGGTGGACCACACATGTAGTATTCACAGTCTTCAGGAGCTTCGTGATCCTTCAGGTAGTTTTCGTACAATACGTTATGGATGAAACCAGTGTAACCGTCCCAGTTGTCCTCAGGTTGAGGATCAGACAGTGCACAGTGCCACACGAAGTTCTCGTTTGCAGCCGCTAGGCCGTCGAAATCTTCAATGTAGAACATCTCACGCTTAGAACGCGCACCGTACCAGTAAGACATCTTACGAGTAGAGTTAAGACGCTTAAGTTGGTCGAAGATATGTGAACGCATTGGCGCCATACCTGCACCACCACCGATGAATACCATTTCATTGTCTGTGTCTTTAGCAAAGAATTCACCAAATGGACCAGAAATAGTACATTTGTCGCCTTCTTTAAGAGACCAGATGTATGAAGACATCACACCAGGAGCTACATCAGGATTGTTTGGCGGCGGAGTTGCGATACGCACGTTAAGCTTGATGATGCCTTTCTCTTCTGGGTATGAAGCCATAGAGTAAGCACGAATCGAATGCTCTTTAACGATAGACTCGTAACGGAACAAGTTGAACTTATCCCAGTCACCACGATATTCATCAGGAATATCGTAATCTGCGTATTTCACGTGATGTGGTTCAGCTTCAATTTGAATGTAACCACCCGCGCGGAACGGAACTTCTTCACCTTCAGGGATTGCTAGAGCCAATTCTTTGATGAAAGTAGCTTCGTTATCGTTAGAGATAACAGAACATTCCCACTTTTTAACACCAAAGATATCTTCGTCTAGTTCAATCTCCATGTCAGTTTTCATAGCAACTTGACATGCAAGACGTTCGCCTTCGCGAGCTTCGCCTTTTGTGATGTGATCAAGTTCAGTTGGTAAGATGTCGCCACCACCAGACTTAACTTTCACGCGACATTGACCACAAGAGCCACCGCCACCACAAGCAGAAGATACAAAGATACCAGCGCCAGCAAGGGCACCAAGTAGCTTGCTACCAGGTTGAGTAACGATCGCCTTTTCAGGGTCGCCGTTTACTGAAATAGTGATGTCACCTGATGGTACTAGCTTAGACTTAGCGAAAAGAATCACTAGTACTAGAGCCAATACAATAATGGTAAACATCGCTACGCCAAGAATAATGCTTTGCATTTGTTATTCCTTATTACTGGGTGCTTACCCTACAGTTGAACACCAGAGAAAGACATAAAGCCTAACGCCATCAGACCAACAGTAATGAACGTGATACCAAGGCCACGTAGACCTGGGGGTACGTCAGAGTACTTCATCTTCTCACGGATACCCGCAAGAGCAACGATAGCTAACATCCAACCCACACCAGAACCAAAGCCGTAAACAACGGATTCAGCAAAGTTGTAGTCACGAGTTACCATGAAAGATACACCACCAAAGATTGCACAGTTAACTGTGATCAGAGGAAGGAAGATACCTAGTGCGTTGTACAAAGGTGGGAAGAAACGGTCTAGAACCATCTCTAGGATTTGTACAAGTGCTGCGATAACACCAATGAATGCGATGAAGTTAAGGAAACTCAAATCGACACCTGCAACAAGTGCATTTTCTTTTAGAATGTGTGTGTAAACAAGGTTGTTTACAGGAACAGCGATTGTAAGTACTACAACTACCGCAACACCAAGACCAAAAGAAGTTTTAACTTTCTTAGATACCGCTAGGAATGTACACATACCTAGGAAGAAAGAAAGCGCCATGTTTTCGATGAAAATCGATTTAACTAGCAGACTAATATAATGTTCCATGACTACCTTACCCCTTCGCTTCTATTTGCTCTGGTTTGAACACACGAATTGCCCAAATCAAGAAACCAATTAAGAAGAATGCTGAAGGTGCTAGAAGCATCAAGCCGTTTGGCTGATACCAACCACCGTTGCTCACTAGAGGTAGAACTTCCATACCAAATAGTTTGCCTGAGCCTAGAAGCTCACGGAAGAAACCAACAGTGATAAGAACGAAACCGTAACCAAGACCGTTACCAAGACCATCGATGAAAGATGGGATTGGCGCAGACTTCATTGCGAACGCTTCAGCACGACCCATTACAATACAGTTAGTAATGATTAGGCCAACGAATACAGATAACTGCTTAGAGATATCGTATAGGTATGCTTTAAGCACTTGGTCTACCACGATTACTAATGATGCGATAATTGCCATCTGAACGATGATACGCACACTATTAGGAATGTGGTTACGGATCAAAGAAACAAAGAAGTTCGACAGAGCAGTAACAAACATTACCGCGATAGTCATAACAAATGCTGTTTCTAGTTTAGTGGTTACCGCAAGAGCAGAACACACACCAAGAACCTGTAGCGCGATAGGGTTGTTATCCAACACTGGCGCTAAGATGCTCTTTTTAATTTCTTTTGCACTAGACATTAGTTCAGACCTCCGTCACGAACTTTTGCTAGGAACGGACCAAAGCCCATATCACCTAACCAGAAGTCAAATGTATGTTGAACGCCAACGCTGGTCAGTGTTGCACCAGAAAGGCCATCAACACCGTGCTCAGAACCTTGAGGAGCGCCACCTTTAACAACCTGAATCGCTGGTTTGTGGTTTTCGTCGAATAATTTCTTACCAACGAATTGAGCACGCCAAGACGGGTTCTCAACTTCACCACCAAGTCCAGGAGTTTCACCTTGCTCGTAGTAAGTGATACCAGAAACCGTGTTGCCATCAGTTTCTACCGCAACGAATGCGTACATCATTGACCATAGGCCGTTACCGTGAACAGGGATGATAACTTTAGAAGTATCAGCGCCATCTTTCACTAGGTATACAGTACCCGTATTAGCACGACGAATGATCTTAGCGATGTCATCTTCAGCTGAAAGCTTAATTGACTGAGCAGGATCTTTTGCCGCTTTACGTTGGTCGAATGCAGCAGCATCGCCGTCAACGAAATCGCCAGTAGCGAAATCAACTAGACGAGGTTCGATGTTCTCTGCGTACAACGCTGGAACATCACCAGTAAGTTCAATGCCTGCAACTTCAAGGATCTTAGTTTGCTGATCCAGAACTGCGTTAGCTTGTTGCTTCGGTTTAAGAACAACTGCAGCTGTTGAAACGATGATTGAGCACACTAAGCTCAATGCGATAACAACAAACAGCGTCTTTTTAATGCTATCGTTATTACTTGCCATAGCGCGCTAGTCTCCGCTTAATGTTCTTCTCGATTACAACGTGGTCAAACAGAGGAGCAAATAAGTTTGCGAATAGAATCGCAAGCATCATGCCTTCTGGATATGCAGGGTTAACTACACGAATCATTACACACATTGCGCCGATTAGGATGCCGTACCACCATTTACCTTTATTGGTAAATGAAGCTGATACTGGGTCGGTCGCCATGAAGAACATACCAAATGCGAAGCCACCTAGTACTAGGTGCCAATGCCAAGGCATGCTGAACATTGCATTAGTGTCAGAACCAATCACATTAAATAGTGTTGATACCGCAATCATACCGATCATTACACCCGCAATGATGCGCCATGAAGCAATGCCCATGTAAACAATCATTGCAGCACCGATCATAAGTGCTAGCGTTGAAACTTCACCGATAGAACCTGGAATGTTACCAATGAATGCATCCATCCAAGTGATTGCTTCACCCGATGTTACGTTCATTAGAGCACTGCCGCCGCCTTGAGCCCATTGGCTAAGAGCAGTTGCGCCAGAGAAACCGTCAGCTGCAGTCCAAACTACGTCGCCCGAGATCTGTGCAGGGTATGCAAAGAATAGGAACGCACGGCCAGCAAGCGCAGGGTTCAGGAAGTTACGACCTGTACCACCAAAGATCTCTTTAGCTACAACAACACCGAAGGTAATACCTAGTGCTGCTTGCCATAGAGGAAGTGTTGGCGGAACGATAAGCGCGAATAAGATAGAAGTAACAAAGAAACCTTCGTTGACTTCGTGCTTACGCACCATACAGAACAGAACTTCCCAGAAGCCACCGACGATAAACACCGTCGCGTAGATAGGCAGGAAGTATGTCGCACCGAGTAGCATCTTACTGCCAACACCTGCATCGGGCCCTAAGGAGGCTCCAAGCATTTCGGTTAGCCAGTAGTGCCAGTTACCATCGATAACAGAAACTAATTCAGCGCCTGCGTACATATGGTTAAGTGCTGCGATAGCTTGACCACCTGCGTTGTACATACCCCAGAACATTGCTGGGAATACCGCAAGCCAAACCATGATCATGATACGTTTTAAATCAACGCTATCACGGACATGCGAGCTTTTCTTTGTAACTGTACCTGGTGTGTAGAAAAGTGTTGCTGCTGCTTCGTAAAGCGCAAACCACGTTTCGTGTTTACCACCTGGTTCAAAATGATGCTCGATGTCTTCAATAAACTTTTTAAGGCCCATGAAAATTACCCTTCCTTCACAATTGTATCTAGGCATTCACGAAGTAACTGACCGTACTCGTACTTACCAGGACATACAAAGGTACACAGTGCTAAATCTTCTTCATCTAGCTCTAGCGCACCAAGTGCTTGTGCACTATCAACGTCGCCAGCGCATAGATCGCGAAGCAGCAAAGTAGGCTCCATATCTAATGGCATTACTTTCTCGTAGTTACCAATTGGAACCATAGAGCGATCACTACCGTTTGTCGTCGTTGTCATGTTGAACAACTGACCTTTAAACACGTGACCAAGGAATGAACGAGTAACAGAGAACTTGTTCTTACCAGGCATAGCCCAGCCGAATAGCTCTTTATCACGACCTTCACGAAGAACCGAAACCTGTTGATGGTAACGGCCAAGGTAAGCATTTGGACCTGAAGCGTGAACACCAGATAACACTGAACCTGAAATCAGGCGAACTTCACCTGGCATCAACTCGCTGTCCGTTAACTCTTCAAGGCTAGCACCAATTTGAGTACGAACTAGACGTGGGTTGTTTACCACTGGACCAGCCAGAGAAACAACACGCTCAGAGTAAATTTCACCAGTAAGGAAAAGCTTACCGAATGCGATAACGTCTTGGTAGTTAATGCTCCACGCTACATTTTGTGCATTTACCGGATATAGGTAATGCATATGCGTGCCTGCAAGACCTGCAGGGTGTGGGCCATCAAAAACATGTTCTTCAACGTTAGACTGAGCTGAACGAGGTAAGCTAGTACCTTTTTTACAAACGTACACTTTACCGTTAGTCAGAGTTGAAAGAAGATCTAAACCAGCAACGAAAGCATCAGACTGCTCGTTAATAATTAATTCTGGCTCAGCTGCTAGCGGATTAGTATCCATAGCAGTAACGAAAATAGCCTGAGTTTCAGAATCAACTGCTGGAACCTTGCTGAACGGACGAGTTCGCAAAGCGGTCCATGCGCCAGACTCAACTAACTGAGCTTTAACCGTTTCACGGTCAAGGCCTGTTAATTGGTTAGCTTCATAGCTATTGAACGTGATTTGCTCATTGCCTGCTACTTCAATCACTACGGATTGAAGAACACGCTTAGCACCACGGTTCACTTCAATAACTTTACCGCTTGCTGGAGAAGTAAATACAACACCTGGGTTCTTTTTATCTGCAAAAAGAACTTGGCCTTTCTTCACTTCATCACCAACGCGAGTATGCATCGTAGGACGCATACCAACGTACTCTTCGCCAAGCAAGGCGACTTTAGTGATGGACTTACCATCATTAATCACCTGGGATGGAGTTCCTGCGATAGGAAGATCCAAACCCTTCTTTATTGTAATCATACGCACTTGCACTACTTTATCGGGAAAAAGATTCTTTTAATTGCGTAAATTCAGGACGTTTTAAAATCGCCCTTAGACACGACATTACAGTGTCCGGTTTTGGTAAATTTGAGATACCAAAATCGCAACATTATCTTAATAAACTCATCACACAAATCATGTGAGATTTATCAGGTGCCGTATACTAGCATTTTTTGACAACTTGATGCCATGACCAATAGCTTGAATACGGCCTTAATTTGGTGAGATTTGAAGCATATGGACTCTCAAATATGTATAAATTTGACGAGCCGCACAGATAAAATGGCTTTTGAATCGTGTTTTAAACAAGAGATTAATACTCTGTCACAAACTAATATTTTACGAGTTATGTTGAAACACTGTTAATAAAAACATTACTCATTGTAGGTATTTTAAACCGTTCAATTTGACATCAATTTGGGTGATATAAGAACGAAAAACACATAAGTTTGACGACCAAAAAAGCACTATTACGCTTCCTCTATCTGTATAAACCCTTTTACTTGCCACCGCCCATACACATTGGGCTATCTGGCACGTTATCTAGCTGCTTCATCCATTCATCTTTTGTATAAGTGTGAATAGACAACGCGTGGATATTATTCGCTAGCTCTTCTGAAAGTGCTTTATTTACCGCTCGATGACGAGCAATAAGACGCAACCCTTCAAACGTATCGCTGACAACAATCACTTTAAAATGACTCTCAGAACCAGCCGGAACATTGTGCATATAGCTCTCATTCACCACGTTTAAATGACTTGGTGAAAACTCATTGTGCAATTTTGTTTCGATAACTTCTTGGATCATTGTGATTCCTTAAATAGCGTATTGGCATTATCTGTCGCTCCAGTATAAACCCTAACTAACCGACTGTCTGAGTATTTCATCGCTGACTCGAGGGGTTTAGTCGAGTTTTTTATATCTTGTTCAGGCTGCATTTGAGACAATATCTTTGTTATTTCTTACATAAGTATCTCAAGCAATGAAAACTGAACTTACCCTTCACGATAGAACTTTAACCCTAAATCGTTTCCCCAATCGTTCAAATGAAACCCTTCAAGCTTGGGATGCCGGCGACGAATACCTGATTAGCCATGTTGAAGAGATGAATCTTGAACCTGGTAAACACATCCTGATCATGAACGACAGTTTTGGTGCCCTATCCGCTTGGTTCTCTAAAGATCATGACGTGACTATGATGAGTGACTCTTTTATCTCTCATCGCGGAACGCTAAAAAACTTGCAACGTAATCAAAGCAACCGTGTGAACTTTTTAAACACTATGGATGATATTCCACACGGTATCGACCTTGTGATCATGCAATTGCCAAAAACCAACCGCCACCTAGTATGGCAGTTGAGCCAGTTGCGCCAAGCACTGCCTGAAGGCAGCCAAGTGATTGGTGTGAATAAAGTAAAAGAGATCCACACTTCAACACTTAACCTGTTTGAAAAATATCTGGGTGAAACCAAAACCTCTCTGGCTAAGAAAAAGCATCGCCTTGTGTTCTCTTCTCCAAACTGCCAACCGATTCAAACAGTAGAGCCTAATGTTGAATGGGATGTTGATGGTGAAGATATTCGCTTGAAAAATTTACCAAATGTTTACTCAGGCGAGGCACTCGATCAAGGCGCTCGTTATATGTTGGAACACATCCCACAAGATCCAGAATTGCGTCACATAATTGATTTAGGTTGTGGTAATGGTGTACTGAGTGTGAAAGCAGGTCAGTTAAACCCACAAGCTCGTATTACCTGTGTAGACGAAAGCTTCATGGCTGTGGAATCTGCGCGCCAAAATGTAAAAGACAATCTTGGCGAAGAAGGTAACTTCCAGTTCATCGCAAACAACTGTTTAGATGGCTTTAAGAAAAACAGCACTTACTTAGTCATGTGTAACCCTCCGTTCCACCAACAGCAAGCGATTACAGATCACATTGCGTGGCAAATGTTCTGTGATGCAAAGCATGTTCTAAGCAATGGAGGCAAATTAATTGTTATTGGCAACCGCCACCTCGGATACGATGTCAAACTAGCAAGATTATTTGGTGAAGCGAACGTCGAAACGCTTGAGTTGAACCAAAAATTTGAGATATTACAGGCAACAAGAGAACCTGCTAATTTTAATAAATAGGCAGTAGACTGCTTCATAAGAATTTAAAATACCGAGCTTCTGGTGTGAATTTAGAAAGGATAAAGGAATGAAAAAACTGATTTTGGCTGCCTCTATTATGGCTTTAACAGCATGTTCAGCCCCTCAGCAAGAACAGATCAATGTAATGCCAGAAGCTTCGCTAAGCTCAAGCAACCTTGTACAAGGCAAAACATACACACTAACCAGTAAAGATGTTCGTGCAGCTCAGTACGTAGCATTGGTTGATAGTGGCCGTTCAAATATCCAGCCGATTCACGCTAAACAGAACATGCGTATTTCTCTAGAGGACGCATTAGCAAAACAACTGGAATCCCAAGGTTTCCGCGCAAGCGTAAATAGTGAAAACTCAATTGTTTTAGAGATTCAAGAAGCACTTGTTACCGTAGAACACACCATTATGGAAAACCAAATGGACGGTAAAGTCACACTTGAAGTTACCGCTGAGACACCTGAAGGTAAGCTTGTAAAAACATTCAACGGCACTGCAACTCGTACCGGTGCATTAAGCGCTTCAAACGACGACATTTCAATGGTTCTAAACGATGTGATCAACTTGGTTCTTACTGAAATCGCGAACGACCCTGAACTACAAAACTACATGAAGGAACGTTTCTAATGAGCCGCATTCTAACTTCTATCGCATTAATGCTGGTTAGCGTAAGCGTTTGGGCTGGCCCTAAAGTGAACGTAGAGACAACATTAGGCGACTTCACTATCGAGCTTAACCAAGAGCAAGCACCGGTTAGTGTTGATAACTTCCTTAAATACGTCGCAGACGGCAGCTACGAAGGCACTATCTTCCACCGAGTAATTCCTGGCTTCATGGCTCAAGGTGGTGGCTTTGATCAAGATATGAATCAACAAGCGACTTATGCTCCTATCAAAAATGAAGGCAGTAACGGTCTCAAGAATGATACAGCAACGATAGCAATGGCTCGCACTAATGCGCCAGATTCTGCAACTCGTCAGTTCTTCATTAACTTTGCTGACAACGATTTCTTAAATGCTAAAGGTGGTAACCCTGGTTACGCTGTATTTGGTACAGTGACTGAGGGCTTTGATGTCGTTCAAAAGATGGCAACCATTCCGACCAAGCGAGTTGGTCGTATGTCTGATATCCCAACAGACCCTATCGTCATCACCAAAGTAACCCTTCTTAAGTAATCTCATACAACGCCCTTAACCTCTTAAGGGCGTTTTTCTATACAAGGACGCCCTATGTCATCAGGCTCTCCCTCTCTTTCTTGGATGCAGACCTTCCGCAGCTATCTAGATAAACGTCTACTCTGGGTGTTTATGTTGGGTTGTTCGAGTGGCTTCCCTTGGGTTCTTATCGGCTCCAACATGTCTGGTTGGTTAAAAGATGCAGGCTTAACCCGTGCTGCTATTGGTTATTTCGGCAGTGTATTCGCTGTCTATGCCATTAACTTTCTATGGGCACCGTTGGTAGACAGAGTAAAATTGCCAATCCTGCACGCCATTCTTGGCCAACGACGCAGTTGGATATTTTTGTGTCAAAGCTTTGTATTAGTGTGCACGCTCTTCATCGCTGGAGTAAATCCAGCCAATGATCTGATGTTCACCTCTATGCTTGCTCTCGGGATCGCAATTGCGTCTGCGACCCAAGATATAGCGATTGATGCCTTCCGTATTGATTCATTCCCTAAATCGGAATCTTCCAAATTACCACAAGCATCCGCAATGGCCGTGATGGGATGGTGGACTGGATACTCTCTTCCTGGTTATCTCGCATTTATCAATGCCGATACCATCGGTTGGAACGGCGTGTATTATGGCATGGCTGGCGTCGTCATCATTCTGATGCTATTCACCTTATTTGTCGGTGAGCCAACAACACAACGTGAAGCATTACAAAAAGAAGCACAACAGCGCCATAATAAAGTGGTGGGTTCTAAAGTTGTGGCCTGGCTAAGCGTTACAGTGCTGGAACCGTTCTACGATTTCTTTAGACGAAATGGTGTTCAAGTTGCTATTACGCTTCTACTGTTCGTATTCCTGTTTAAGATAGGTGAAGCCTTCTTAGGCAGAATGTCGATTCCTTTCTATAAAGAAATCGGCTTTAGCAACGAACAAATTGGTCACTATTCCAAATTGATTGGTTGGGGCGCTACGATCTTTTTCACGCTGTTAGGCAGTATTTTTAACGTGAAATTCGGTATTGTACGTGGGCTAATGATTGGTGGCGTAGCAATGGCGGCCAGCAACCTAATGTTTGCATGGATTGCTCAAGTAGGGCCAAATGAAAACTTATTCTTGGCAACGATTAATGTCGATAATTTCACGACTGCCTTTTCGACCGTCGCATTTGTCTCTTTCTTAACGCTATTAACTGGGCAAGCCTTCTCAGCAACACAATATGCCTTGCTCGCATCCTTGGGGAATTTCGGTCGAACGACGTTGGCCTCCTTCAGTGGCGAGTTGGTCGACTTCCTCAATGATTGGTCAACCTTCTTTATACTGACATCATTAATGGTAATTCCAAGCTTGATCATGCTCTATTCGTTACGCCACTTTTTCACTGATTTGTTAGAAAAAGCGAAAAACAACCACGAATAACAGTAAAAGAAAACAAAATAAAAGAGGGTAGCATTGGGCTACCCTCTTTTATTTTCTGATTGCTAGTGCCAAAGAACTAATCTGTTGAGTCACTGACAATTAGATTAAAACCCGTTCCCATCGAATCATCAATCGCGACGACTTGATACACGACACCGTCTGCCAAAGTTACAGGCGCAGAGTCAATGGCAACAGTAGTTGGATCTCCTGCTACAGTAATCGTCACGTAGTAAGATCCCGCTGCCATATAAATACCATTCGCGTAATCTTTGAACTTCACATCACTGAGTGCCGGAGTGCTACCAGATATACCCACGTTTTCAGTCAAGTAAATATCAACTGAAGCTGCAATCGGGTTAGCCGCCGCATGAGTAATATTCAATACTGCACTGGTTGCAACTGGGCGTCGATTTTCAGGAACAACGAGTACTTCCAAGTCTAGAGGCGATACTGTCCCCACGGCATACACGCTGTAATCCATACCGGCAAATACCGCCAAACCATCTACATCAATAAATGTTGGAGACGTCGTTGCAGTTTCATAGATGTCAATATCGTAGCTTCCTGCAGCTAAATCTAAGAACCCACGAACTTCTTTAAACATCAAAGCATCGAGCGGTGTAAACTGGGCTGAATTTACATACACATCTACATTTGGTGCACCATCCACAAGATGCCCTACTCTCACTTCTGCCGTCTCGGCCATATCGTAAATTAAAGATGAGCCTTTACCGTCCATCACCATAAGTTTCACTGGAGATACACTATTTGAGTCAGCTCTTGGCACCGCCGCTATGGTTAGCTCACTACCGCCAGACAGAGTGATTTCTCCAGAGTCAAAAGCAATGGCACTGCCACTTACCGTTTCAAGTCTCACACGATATTGTCCTGCGGGAATATTGAGTACGTCAGTAAAGTCTTTATAACCGAGAGTGCCAAGCGGAGCGCCCAATGGATCACTCGGACCTGTAACGTATAAGTTCACGTCCCCAACACCAGATGCCGCATGAACAACCTGCACATCTAAACTTGAGCTTGTTGCTGTACCACTCGCAGGTCTCGTCACGACTAAAGCCTCAACTGGATTATTCGAACCGTCAGCATCACCAACTACCATCACTGTGTAATCAGTATCGCTGCTCAATTCAAATTGGTTCTGAGATATTACGGTTAAAACGGCATCACCAGGGAGTTGAACGTCAACTTGAACGGAAGTCTGCCCAGCCGTCACTGATGTATACCCTGATGCCTGAGCATAATCAACGCCAGTCCAACGAGCCTGACTGTTGACAATAACATTAGCTAGGGGCGCATCGGGTGATGCATGGACGGCTTGAAGTTGAGTCGTCGGTTCATCGTCGTCATCACACCCAACAATTAACAAGGCTGACATCGCTACAACGAGTATTGGTGAATATTTCATCGGTCTTCTCTCCAAAAAAGTTAGACCAGTTCGTCACACGAAAGATAAGCTCTTTAACAAATCTTTAAACATCATCTCAAAATTTAGTGCAGTGAACTGTCCCAAGGTTCTCCGTGATTCAAAAAGCAACTAGGTTTAGAGACCTGGCCAATCATCACATGAGTTGTTCATCAATTGATTCCAACATCATTACGACGTTGGTCAAAAATAGATCAAAGACTAGATTAGGCGGTTGGTTGAATGAGTCATTTTTCGCGAGAAAACGCTTCGAAAGGAATACTGTTGATTTTGATATGCATGTCACTCGATTCAGTAGAATCGTTTGCTTAGGACGGTAATTCACCAATTTATCTACAAAATAATCAAGTTTCACAAAATCAATAGAATTAGAGGTGCATCAAGATGCATTGCCATCTTAAAGTTCCATCATTTAGATCGTTAGTGTGATCAACCTCACCATAATAATTATATTTTTCACTCTGTCTCACTTTTATTTGAGAACAAAATCGCTATTATGCTCGGCATTCGGACATACAAACACGCACGGATTAGCGGGTTACTTATTTTAAACATAGAGAGTTCCATTATGCGTAAATCACTTCTAGCTCTTGGCCTAATTGCAGCAACATCTGCTCCAGTAATGGCGGCTGATTATTCTGACGGCGACATCCATAAAAACGACTACAAATGGATGCAGTTCAACATTATGGGTGCAATCAACGAGAAAGGTCCTTACGAATCTACTCATGATTACCTAGAGATGGAATTTGGCGGTCGCTCAGGAATCTTCGACCTTTATGGTTATGTTGATGTATTTAACCTAACATCAGACTCAAGCAGCGATAAAGCAGACAAAGATGGCAAAATCTTTATGAAGTTTGCTCCTCGTATGTCTCTTGACGGCCTAACTGGCAAAGACCTCTCTTTCGGTCCAGTTGAAGAACTCTACCTTTCAACTCTTTTCGAGTGGGATGGTAACAACGGTGGTGTTAACACTCAGAAAGTTGGTCTTGGTTCTGACGTAATGGTTCCATGGTTCGGTAAAATGGGTCTAAACCTTTACGGTACATACGACTCGAACCAAAAAGATTGGAACGGTTTCCAAATCTCGACTAACTGGTTCAAACCATTCTTCTTCTTCGAGAACGGTTCATTCATCTCTTACCAAGGTTACATCGATTACCAGTTTGGTATGAAAGATGAATACGCTCAAGTAAGCAACGGCGGCGCAATGTTCAACGGCATTTACTGGCACTCAGATCGCTTTGCAGTTGGTTACGGCTTGAAACTATACAGTGATGTATACGGTTTTGAAGACGGTGCTGACCTTCCGTGGGATGCAACTTCACAAGCTGATTCTTCTGGCGTAGGTCACTACGTTGCAGTAACTTACAAGTTCTAATCGAACTTCTAAGAAAGTTTCCAAAATGGCACCCTCGGGTGCCATTTTTTATTGCTTTCATTTAATGCCTCGTTATCCTTGCAGCATCACTTTCTTATCTCGGTATTGCTGTGAACATCTCAATTATTGGGCCTGGAGCTATCGGCTCTTTGTGGGCTATCAAACTCTCTCAAGCTGGTCATAATGTGTCTTTGTGGAGTCGCTCCACTGATAACTCAATTGACTTATCGCTTGATGGACAAGCTTCACTTTCCTTCAGTAACAACTATATCGAGAAGCTATCAGAGAGTGACTTAGTGATCATCACGGTCAAGGCTTGGCAAGTAAAAGAAGCCACTATTCCATTGCTTCAATATCTCGACCCTGACACTATTCTTATGTTCATGCATAACGGAATGGGCGCGGTCGACAACATCGCCGCTCAAATTGATGCTCATCCAACAGTACTAGCTACCACCACCCAAGCAGCATTCAAACCCAATCGCAACAATGTATCCCACACAGGAATAGGCCAAACTCAACTAGGTGCTTTTAACCTCAAAGGTCAGCAATGCACTTTTTTAGTTGATGTGTTGGAGCATGCCCTACCTGTTGTAAGTTGGAATCCTGAGATAAAAACAGCGCTATGGACTAAGCTCGCCATCAATTGTGCCATCAACCCACTCACTGGGTTGGAACAAATCAAAAACGGAGATCTTGCTGACAAAAAATTTAGCAACGTTTTGAGATCTATAATTAAAGAACTCACGCAAGTGATGCAAGCTGAAAGCATTACTTGTTCATTCGGCGAATTAGAGACAAGCGTCAAACAGGTTATCCAAGCCACGGCGAAGAACAACTCATCCATGAAGCAGGATATGTTTTACCAACGAAAGACAGAGATAAACTTCATTACCGGACACCTTATAAAGACAGCACTTAAGCATCAGATAGAGGTTCCCGTTAACCAAAAGCTGTTTGCTCAAGTCAAAGAACGAGAAAATAGCTGGAATCATCAAGATTAGTCAGCAACAGTTAACAAGTCGCGATAAAATAACGATACCGCTAAGCATAACGCTAGCACCAATTTCCAAGATTTTAGGTAAGAATAGATGCTTGATATCAATCACATCCGAGAGCAGTTCCCTGCGTTATCACAAACCATCAATCAACAACCGTTGGTTTACTTAGACAGCGCGGCAACGACACAAAAACCTCAGGTGGTTATTGATGCCATTAGCCAATATTACTCCAAACAAAATGCCAATGTTCACCGTGGTAGTCATAGCTTAACAGCGAACGCGACCAGTCAGTTTGAAGCGGCAAGAGATAAGGTCGCTCAGTTTATTGGTGCAAGATCTTCAAAAGAGATCATTTGGACTCGCGGAGCCACCGAAGCACTCAACCTGATAGCTCAAACCTACGCAAGAAGTACCCTTCAGCCAGGCGATGAGATCTTGGTTAGCGAAATGGAACATCACGCCAACATTGTGCCTTGGCAAATTGTGGCAGAGCAAACCGGGGCTAAAGTCGTTAAAGTGCCGATGAGATCGGGTTGCGAATTTGACCTAGTCGCGTTTGATACGCTTTTAAATGAACGAACCAAGATTGTTGCATTAGCTCAGATAACCAACGTGACGGGTTCTCGTCAGCCAATTGAAGCTGTCATAGAAAAAGCACACAAGATGAATGCGATTGTGGTTATTGATGGCGCGCAAGGCATCGTACACGAGCCCGTTGATGTAGCTGCTTTAGGCGCGGATTTCTACGTATTTTCAGGGCACAAACTCTACGCTCCTGCGGGTATCGGTGTACTTTATGGCAAACTTGAATTGCTCGAAGCGATGCCTCCATGGCATGGTGGTGGCAAAATGGTTGAGCGCGTCTCTTTTTCTGGCACTACTTTTTCTGAACTGCCTGGTAAGTTCGAAGCCGGAACACCAAATGTAGCCGGCGCGATAGCATTAAGCACTGCAATAGAATGGTTGAGTGGTTTTGCACAGCAATATGTCGAAAATCATATCCACCAGCTTCAGCACGAAACCTACCGTGCACTCAGTAAACTGGATGATATTCAGGTTTTGGGGTATCAGCCCAACGCAAGCGTGATTACTTTTGTGATGGATGGTGTTCACCATCAAGACATTGCGACACTGTTAGATCAACAAGGTATCGCGGTACGCGCAGGACATCATTGTGCTCATCCATTAATGGATGCGCTTAATGTGAAAGGAACGGTACGAATTTCATTTGGGATTTACAACAACATGGATGATGTTGAAAAACTGATTGCTGCAGTAGAGAAAGCAGTAGATATGCTGTAGCGAGTAGCAAAATTGTTTAGGGTTGGCGTTCTTCGTCAACCCTTTTTATATTTGCTTGTTCGTAATGGACTACGCACTTAGCTCTTGGATTTGAGCAACAATCGCTTTTAAACCATTACCGCGAGATGGGCTCAAGTGTGTGATTAGACCGATTTTTTCAAAGTAGTCGTCAATATCGAACGCTTGAATCTGCTCTGATGTTTTGCCGTCATACGCAGCCATCACTAATGCAATCAGACCGCGCACGATACGAGCATCAGAATCAGCACAAAAATACCAAACACCGTCGATGTTCTGAGAAACTAGCCAGACTTGGCTTTCACAACCAGAAACTACAACCTGCTCACTCTTCAGCTCATCAGGCATGCTAGGTAATTTCTTACCCCATTGAATCACTTGGCGATAACGGTCTTCCCAACCGCTGAATGTCTGCATTTTTGCGACAATATCATCACTGGTAATTTCAGTACCAAATGGAGAGCTTGGGAATGACATCATTTTAATATCCAATAGATTATGACTAAATGTACAGGTGACAATGGTTTAGTGTTGTTAAGCAAATAATAGAGAACTACTTAGAGTGCTTTTGAATGATCTTTTCTACGATACGAGAAACAGCCACAAAGCCAAAAGTCGCGGTTACAACCGTTGCTGCACCGAAACCCGTCGCACAGTCCATGCGTTTTGGCCCTTCTGCAGTCGCTTTCGCAGCACATACGCGACCGTCAGCTTGAGGGTATTTAAGTTGCTCAGTAGAGAACACACAATCAATACCAAATTTACGATCTGGGTTCTTAGGAAAATTGTGGTGACGACGTAAAGTATCTTTAAGCTTCTTCGCTAGCGGATCTTGAATTGTCTTAGTCAGATCGGCGACTTTAATTTGAGTTGGGTCGACTTGCCCACCCGCGCCACCCGTGGTGATCACTTTGATTTTGTTACTTCGACAATACGCCAACAACGAAGCCTTGGCTTTCATGCTATCAATCGCATCTAACACAAAATCGAACTCTTTCGACAAGTACTCAGCCTGATTGTCAGGGCCAATGAAATCATCAATCAAGTTAACTTTACACTCAGGGTTAATCAGCTTAACGCGCTCAGCCATCACTTCGATTTTGCTTTTGCCAACGGTGCCCGACATTGCATGGATCTGGCGATTGATGTTAGTCACACACACATCGTCCATATCGATCAAAGTCAGCTCACCTAAACCGGTACGAGCAAGCGCTTCAACAGCCCATGAACCTACGCCACCAATACCGATCACGCACACGTGCGCTGCTCTAAGTATGTCGACTTCACTATTGCCATATAGGCGGCGAGTGCCACCAAATCGTTGGTCATAGTTTTCTGAAGCTGGTGTGGTCAATTCACGCATTATTGCCGCCAATTTATTTCTGAGAAAAAGAAAAGAGTGCGTTTTATACGCACTCTTGAATTAAAAGTCTAGGGGATTAGCGATTCGCTTTCAATGCCCTATTTTATTGTTGTTTACTCGACCTTTTCAGGAGGCAAAGCCCAAGGCGCTTCGGTTGCACTGCCATCTAAGCCAAGCTTCCATACACGACCAAAATGCTTGTAGTGACCCGCTTCAGTACCCGCTCTTGGGCCCATACCGTGGTAGAGATCTAAATGGTTCTGCTTAACTGCGCCACCGGTATCCAAAACCAGTAACAGTCTTAGTTGGTGCGCACCGCTCCAAGTACCGTCTGCATTCAGTAATGGAACCTCCGCAAGTATTGGTGTTCCCATAGGGAGAATAGAGCGATCACCTGCGACCGCAGCCATTGGTAACAATGGAATACCAGCACTTCCCATTACCGACAAGTCTTCTCTAGAACTAAAGAAGACAAAAGAAGGGTTTTGCTCAAGCAGCTCTTTTACCACTTCAGGCTCGTTCGCCAATACCCATTCTTTGATTGCCTTCAGTGACATTTTTTCACGAGGGACTAAGCCTCTATCGATCAATACACGACCAATACTCACGTAAGCTTTGTTGTTTTTACCAGCATAAGCAAAGTACTTGAGCGTATCGTCGTCACCAAAATGCACAAAACCACTGCCTTGCACTTCCATCATAAACGGATCGATACGGTTTGCTGCATAGCCAAGTTCAAGGCCTTGCCCTTCTAATGCACCATTATAAATTTCTTCGCGAGTCGGACACTCTTTATCACAATCAGGAAGTCCATAAACAGGAAAACGATATTCTTCATTCGCTTCATGACGCAATTCTATGACAGGAGAAAAATAGCCGGTAAACAAAACATTACCTTGCTTATCTCCACCACCAAGTTGAGCGGTTTGAACGCCAAAGTTAGCTAATTCGCTAGGATCACCGCTCAGCATCGCCCACTCGTTGAGTTGTTGATACAGCGGTTCATAGATCTTAGCCATTGAAGGGGACTTAGAAACCACCATCTCAGCTTGTTCTGAAAACGCGGTGTAGTCTCTTGGTTTGTTGGATTCAACCTGATCGACCTTATTTAAGGTACGGGGAAATTCATCATCAAGGTGTTGTTGAGCACGATCGGTGGGTTGAGCACAGCCAAATAAGAAAGAGGCGGCAACAAGGGGAAGCCATTTTTTAATCACAAGAGTCATCCTAAAAATTCTATGCATCGAGGATGACAAAAACGGTCAGATAACACAATCTTAGATTGTAAGAGTTTACAGTAAGATAACCTATCGAACTGAATTATCGATATATCCCTTAAGACGGAAGATAGGATTGTAGTGAGCACCTGAATCGAGCACCATTTCTGTATTGTCAGCATTAGTCATACGAAAGCGGTACTTTTTATCACCTGTTTTATATTCAAAGTAGCTACCGTCAAAGTCAAAGTTAGTCGACACAACCGAGCCACGAACTGACACACCATTCGCATTAAGCACAAACTCATCTGTCGCATAATGGGCAACATCCTGCTCTACCCAAGTACCGTATAGCAAGTGGTCAGGCGTTGCTGCATCTTGTACTCGAGAAAGCACATCGCTAAATAAAGAAACCACAGCAAATGAGCCCACCAAGGCTAATACCATCAAGCAACGTTCGATGATCTTACGCTTCAATTTAGATTGATTGCGTTGTTCTGCTTCACTGTAAAGGTTTTTCGTTATTTCATCGATCTTGTTCTTTCGTGCTGGCGCTTGTTGCATTCGGTTACTACTCATAAAGATGCTGTATACATTCTACACTGAGACAGTTTGTATAATGAAGTCTCGATGAGAATAGTTTGCGCTTTATTCCAAAAACATGTTGTTTAGATTTGAATTTAAATGCTAAATTAACGAATAAATAAACAAAATGGATTTGTTCTGTGAAATTAAGAAGTACAGCGCTAGTAAAAGGCTTCAGACAATCAACACCTTACGTGAATGCTCACCGTGGCAAAACCATGGTCATTATGCTGGGAGGCGAAGCCGTTGCCGATAAGAATTTCGGGAACATTATTAGTGATATAGCCCTCCTCCACAGCCTGGGAGTCAAGATTGTTCTCGTGCATGGAGCCAGACCACAGATCAACCAACTGTTAGCAAAGCAAGATTGCCATACGCCTTATCACAAGAACATTAGAGTCACCGACGAATATTCTTTAGGTGTGGCAATGCAAGCTGCGGGTCAATTACAGCTGGCTATTACTGCTCGCCTTTCAATGAGCCTAAACAACACACCAATGGCTGGTACTCAACTTAATGTCATGAGTGGTAACTTCATCACGGCTCAACCTCTGGGTGTGGATGATGGTACTGATTATTGCCACAGCGGGCGCATTCGTCGAATAGATATAGAAGGGATTAATCGCACACTCGACCAAGGTTCTATTGTGCTGCTTGGGCCTATTGCCAGTTCCGTGACTGGCGAGAGCTTTAACCTGCTCTCTGAAGAGGTCGCGACTCAAGTTGCCATTCGTTTAAAGGCCGACAAACTCATCGGGTTTTGTTCAGAGCAAGGCGTAACAGACATAAACGGTGATGTACTCGCCGAACTATTCCCTAAAGACGCCAAACAAATTCTTGAACGCTTAACTCAATCTCAAGACCCAGCTGAAGATATGAGTACAGGAACACTGCGATTCTTGAAAGGCGCAATCTCTGCTTGTCGTGCAGGAGTGCCTCGTTGTCACTTAATCAGCTACAAAGTGGATGGCGCATTAATCCAAGAGCTGTTCTCTTTCGACGGTATTGGAACCCAAGTGGTCATGGCTAGTGCCGAGCAAGTCAGACAAGCTCAGATTGATGACATTGGTGGTATCTTTGACCTTATTCGCCCGCTTGAAGAACAAGGTATTCTCGTTCGTCGTTCAAGAGAGCAGTTAGAACAAGAAGTCCATCGTTTTACCATCATTGAAAAAGACGGTCTGATTATTGGCTGCGCTGCACTATATGCTTATCCAGAAGATCACATGGCAGAAATGGCGTGTGTCGCTATCCACCCTGACTACCGCGATGGAAACCGTGGGCAATTACTGCTGGATTATATGCGTCATCAATCCAAGTCGCGTGATATCGACCAGATCTTTGTTCTTACCACACATAGCCTTCACTGGTTCCGAGAACAGGGTTTTTACGAGATAGGTGTTGATGAATTACCGATGGAAAAACAGGGGTTATACAACTATCAGAGAAACTCAAAAATCTTAGCGCTAAACGTATAAACAAAGTTTTGGATCAAAATCTCACTTTGATTTCAAATTAATTGCAAATGTAATCGTTTACTATATGAGTTTTATTAACTATGCACTTTAACTCACACCAATAATTGTATAGAATTTGCACGTTTTATGAATATCAACAAACGTTTTTATTGGAATACCCCCCAATGTTTAACCTATAACATTGAGGTGGTCACTGCACGGATTGCTATACCCGTTAACGGTCAACACGCTAGAAGCCGTTCTGACCGTTGATATAAACAGCAAAAAGAGCAACATTGATATGAGAACCATTGTTTGTAACTCGCTGCAAAGTTTTTGGGATATGGCTGATAACCAATTCTTAGAAGGGCTAGACGTACACTGCGTGTTCCCTGTGAGCGAGAATCTAAAAGAGTTTATTTTGAATTGCCAAGCAAAGTACAAGATAAACCACATATCGTTTACTCGAGCGTTTTTAAGCAAAGAGTCTTAATAACGTTCAAAGCAACCAGGGATGGTTGCTTTGTGTTTATCTAGCTCTAAGTTCAAGCCCTTTTCTAGCGACTATTAACAACTAATTCGTTAAGCGACTGCCTAAACCACTCACTCGATCTGTTTTCACCTTAATCCCACGCTTCAACACATTTGTATCGCTGAACATCATCAGTCGTTTCTTAGCACGCGTAATCCCTGTATAGATAAGCTCGCGCGTTAAAATAGGGCTGAAGTCTGGCGGTAAGATCATTAAGGTCAGATCAAATTCACTGCCTTGAGATTTGTGTATCGTCATCGCATAAGCGGTCTCATGATCAGGGACTCGGCTTGGAAGCACTGCTTTCACACTGCCATCTGGTAACTCAAAATACACCTTCAATCTAGGTGTGGAATTTGCACTATTTGACTCTAAAGTCGTTGCATCGGCTTCGAGCATACAGATACCAATATCACCATTGTACAAACCCAAACCATGATCATTACGCGTTACCATCACAGGTCGCCCGTGATACCACAGTTCATCGTTGTGCGGATTCACCAACCGTCTTGCTGCAAGCGCCCTTTCGATTCTGTGATTAAGGCCTTTAACACCAAAATCCCCTTCACGAATAGAACACAGTAATCGACACTGGCTAAACAGATCGAGAACCGATTTTGCGCGTGATTCTTGAGTCTCTAGCTCTTCAAGCGGTACATTCATTCTATTGAGATACCCACCATATTCATTGACCAGAGTTCGCAGCATCAAGTTATAGCTATCACTCGACAGCGGGTGATTTTCAATGTCTCCAAACCCTTTAGCAAACACTTGATCGACCTGATTAGCAGAACCGTTATTGATCGCTTTTGCCAACTGCCCGATACCTGAACGCGCATCGAAGCGGTAACTCTTCTGCAGCATACACAAGCTATCTGCAATCGCCGGAGGATTAACGACTCCCGCTTTTGCTTGTTGTGTATTCGCTATTGCATCAAAGCTTGTCATCTCCGCAATCAAATTGCCTTGCGCTGTGCTGTAGCCTGTTGAATTAAACGAGCAGATATCACCCAACACGGCACCAGCCTCTACTGAAGCGAGCTGATCTTTATCCCCAAGCAGAATCAACCTTGCGTGTTCAGGGAGTGCATCCACCAGCTTATACATCATGGATAAGTCGACCATCGAAGCCTCATCCACCACCAATATATCAAGGTGAAGTGGATTGCGCCGGTTGTGTCTAAATTCAGCGCGATTCGGAATCGCACCAAGCAGTCTGTGTAAGGTGCTGGATTCCGTCGGTATGTTGGCCTTCACTTCAGGTGCTAATGGCAGCTGTTCAATCGCTTTACCAATCGACTCAGTTAAACGTGCCGCCGCTTTACCTGTCGGTGCCACGAGCTTGATCGTCGGTGTTTTACCTTGGCTTAACGATTGCTCAACCATCGCCGATAGTAATTTGGTTACCGTAGTGGTTTTACCCGTGCCCGGCCCACCAGAAATCACCGCGAAACGACGACTTAACGCCACCGCTGCCGCGACCTTTTGCCAGTTCAAACAGACAGATAACGGCACTAGACTATCCAGTACATCTAAATCGGTCACTTGTTTGGCTTGAACAATCGCTTGATCGATAGAACCCCAATCCAAAGCCTGTTCATCGACGATATCTAGATGGTCACACACTAACTGCTGGCGCAACACTTGAGAGGTTTGTTGGTTTGCTTCAGCCTTTGCTAAGGCATTGAACAGAAAATGGTAACTGCGTGCGAATAGTTGATTGAGCGTTTCAGTCAGCGCTTTTTTCTGCTCAATATTGAACTCTACTGGCTTACTTAAACGGTTTAAGGTCTCAGCCAACACAACTTCGTAGTTCCAATAACGTTGCAAGTAGACACGCTGCCCATCAAACATCAGCGGCTTAACGCAATCACTGGTTGTACCTACTAGGTTTGACGATTGAAGTACCGCCACCCAATCCATACCTAATAACTTTTGATTCAATTGCAGGGCAGTTTCACCGTACAACCCAAGTAACTGAGCAAGATCCGCCGTTTGTTCAGGGCCTACCGTATACTGCTGTATAAGCTGAGTACAAATATGCCCCTTGCCTAACTCATGGCTCACGACTCCAGCGAGAAAGCCGAGTTCTTGAGAATGACTCGTTGCTTGCTGCGCAATAAAACGAGCAAACTGATAATCCAGTTGACGAATCGAGCCCTTATCCGCAAGGAACTTCAATACATCCATGAGCTGATCAGGGATAAGTGAAACTGGCTTTACAGGGTTTGTCGTATCAATCGTGGTCGTTGTTGTCATTATAGAAGCCCCATCTGTCCAGTTTCATTGTCATTCAATTGTGCTGAACGTCTGTCTATCACTTTACCGTCAATCAATTGATCAATTTCATCGAGCAAAGCCAGTGTTGGTTTAGCCGAGAAAACACCTTGTTGTGATTGACCATCCATCCCTCTTAGGAACAAGTAATAAACCCCACCGAAATGTTGTTCATAGCTGTAATCCGCAACGCGGCTACGTAAGAAACGGTGCAACGCCAAAGCATAAATTTGATATTGCAGATCATAACGGTGGTCGGCCATCGCCGATTTCAATGCCTCACCATGGTAGACAGAAACATCATCACCTAAGTGGTTCGATTTCCAGTCGAGTACATAGTATTTGCCTTTATGTTCAAATACTAAATCGATGAAGCCTTTCAACATGCCTCGCACCGTTTGAAAGCCTAAATCACCCGCTTTTGCCGACAATGGATCGTGATACTGGATAGTTTGATTAAGTTCAGAGGATGCCAAAACTTCGATCGGCAACAAGAATTCCATCTCGACCAATCGTTGCGTTGAGTCTTTCTCGCTCAGCTTTAAGCTCTTTCCATCTAAAGCAGTGTTTAGCACCGTATCAACAAGCTGTTGAAGCACCGGTAACCATTCGAATTCGTATTGCTCTGACTCTAACAAGTGAGTGATTACTTGCGTGTTATGGTCACTGGTTGCTGGCTCGGTAAATTCAACATCCTCAAACAAGGTATGTAAGAAGGTACCAGGGCGAGCACCGCGAGGGAACGTGAATATAGAACGTTCCGGTTCAATCAGTTCCGACTCATCTTGCTCATCGGCTGAATCAATATCGAAGCCAGACACCTCAATCGTAGTGTCATGGCTTGCTCCGTGACTGCCTTGTTTTACAAGCCCCGAGTAACTGGTGATACGCCAAGCTCTGTCAATTGAAGCCTTCAGTTCACTAGCCTGTAAGTCTTCACTCACTTGTTCCGCCTGAACAAACACTTGCTCATGAGCGGTTGGTGTTTCGGCTAACAACACACTTGAATTTTTGCCTTCAATTGCAGCTAGAGCATGATGCAACTCGGCAATGCCTTGCTCCTGTCCATTTTGAACCAAGTAGCCCATAGCACTCAAGTGAACGCCTGTTGGCTCTTTGGTTGAACGCCCTTTACGTAGCGGTGCCATGCCAATGAAACAACCGTATACAGCACGAGTAAGCGCCACATAGATCAAACGTAAATCTTCTGCCAATCGCTCTTTATCGGCTTGTGCCAATGCGCTATCGCTACCGGTAATATCAAGCACTGTGGTATCTGACTCATGATCGTAAAACTTGCCTTCACTCGCTTCACGGTAACTCGCAACGAACGGCAAAAACACTAAGTCATATTCCAAGCCTTTCGATTTATGAATAGTAACGATTTGAACCAAGTTTCTTTCTGATTCAAGGCGTTGGATGTCATCATCGCTGCCGCCTAAACCATTTTGGGCATCCGATATGGCTTCAGCAAGCCAACGCAGCAAACCATAGTCACTGTCGAGTTCTTGTCTTGCTTGTTGCAACAATTCGCCAATGTGCATCAAATCAGTGAGTGAGCGCTCACCATTTTCTTCTTCCAGTAAACGTTCCGCGAGATGTCGTTTACTGATCACGCTGCGAAGCATTGGTAGCACGCCGCGCTGTAGCCATAACTTACGGTATTCTCGAAATTCGTTAACGACATTTTCCCACACCACTTCATCGTTGTTGAGTTCATCCAATGAGGCGGCATCCAGAGCAAACAACTCTGACGCTAAACTGGCGCGTAATGCACGGTCATTTTCAGGTGTCAGCACCGCCTGTAATAAACGCTGAATATCTTGTGCGACCAAGCTGGTGAAAACGCTATCTCGGTTAGACAAATACACGCTTGCAATGCCTTGTTCAGACAACGCGTTCTTAATCAGACGACCTTCACTACCGGTTCGAACCAAGACAGCAATATCACCCGCATTCACGGCATGTTGTTTTTTACCGTTATCAAAATAGGCTTGTTGATTCTGAGATGCGGTCAGAATGGTTTGAATTTGACTCGCGGTCGCCTCAGCCATGGCTTTGTGATATTCGCCTTTCGGTAAGGGCTTATCTTCGGCCGCTTGCAGCCAAAAGGTGAGTGCATGCTGAGTTTGACCATTCATCACCCATTGGCGTTTGTCGGCCGATGGACTGGCAGCTACTGGCAAGAATGGAATGTCTTGGTCGTAGATAAACGGGCTATCCGAATTCATAAACACTTGGTTTACCGCACTGACCATGTCAGCACTCGAACGCCAGTTAGTGCCTAAGGTGTAGTGAGCACTAACTTGGTTTCTCGCCTTGATATAGGTAAAGATATCTGCACCGCGGAAACCATAGATAGCTTGCTTCGGGTCACCGATCATAAACAGACCGCATTGCGGGTTATCTAGGTAGATTCGACTAAAAATGCTGTATTGCAGCGGATCGGTATCTTGGAATTCATCGATCATCGCCACTGGGTATAAGGTGCGAATTCTCTCCACCAGCAGTGATTGCTCATCCACATCAATCGATGCGGATAACTGAGTCAGCAAATCATCAAACGATAGCCATTGCTTCTGCTGTTTAGCTTTGGCTAACATGGTCCGACAATGAGTAATAGCATGTGCCAACAAGGGGGCTTTCAGGTCTGCAGGAGAGTTTAAGAAATTCTCAATAGCCTCAAACACCGCGTGTTGAGGGGCAGTACCTTTTGGTGTTTTTTCAATTAGGGTTGCTTGAGAGAACTTCTCTAATTTATCTGGAAGCTGGTAATCATGAGTGTCGCTCTGCGCCCATGCTGTTACCGCTTCTAACCAAGTCGGCAAAGACTTCTTGGTGTAGCTTCGCTTGTTCACATCTGAACCTGAAATCAAAGCCAAAAAGTCCGCTTCGGATTCGCACCACAACGCTTTAAGTTGCTTAACTTTGTCTAAGTTTTGATTGTGCAGAGTTTGTAAATCACCCGAAATCGCATCTACCGTCAACTTCAGCGGAGAGCCCGTCAGGTAACGATTTACATCGGCAAGTAACGAAGCGGGAGAGCCCCAAATATTTCGCACTTCACCAGCCAGTTGAATTGGCAGCGGGTAGAACTGCTTACGCCAATAGTCGGCTACCACCTGTGCTTTCAGATGGCTTTCATCGGTCACAAATTCATTATCAAAACGGCTTCCAGACTCAAAGGCATTTTGGGTCAACATACGCTGACAGAAGCCATGGATGGTGTAGACAGCCGCTTCATCCATTTGTCTTTCGGCATTGAGTAAGGTTTTCGCAGCACCAGCATGATCTTCGATTGCTTGTAACAAAGGAGCAATTACTGGGTCGTCACTTTGACCACGTGCAAACGCAATACGTGCATCATGGATTCGCGCGCGAATACGATCACGTAGCTCTGCGGTTGCCGCTTCAGTAAAGGTCACTACCAGAATTTGGTCTACGGTAAGCTCCTCATGGTGTCGAGTAGCTTCAGTCAGATCACCTTGCGGCGCAGCGGTACCGTGCCCGAGCAGTAAGCGCAAATACAAGCCAGCAATAGTAAATGTTTTACCCGTACCCGCTGATGCTTCAATTAAACGCGCGCCATGAAGTGGAAACGTCATGGTATCAAGTGTTTGTGGAGCGATTACCTGAGCACTGCTTGTGGTCGTCATGCCTTACTGCCTTCTGATAAATTAGTCTGTTACAAATGTGACCTAGCGTAGAAAACGTCATTCAATTTACGTCCTACGCCAATTTGTTAATAGTTAGTGCGATCTCTCTCACGGATCAATTCAGATCGCCTCGCTACTATGCGCCCACGAGTTCAGGAGCGCCTACGAGTTTTATACTCATGCGTTTCTTTGAACCACAGAATAATGGTCCCTCTGACCTGTGGCCGTACAGCGAACGCCCTACACTAATAATGATTTACTGGCGGCCACTTTATTCCCTGTACCTTGCTTTTCTTCACCTTGTTCCCCTCATCTGGAAAGTAAGCATCCCAAATGCTTCCCAGCGACTCGCTTTCGTTTTTCATTAATTCAGCACACCCGTTATCGATCTTGCTGATCACAGCCACTTACTCCTGATCTTCCAGATCGGCAGAAGCCAACCTTGCCGCCTGCAGCACAAGTGTCGAATACATTCTCGACTGAGCAGCCAATTCATCGTCCCATTTAGGCCAGATTCGAGAGATGTAAGTATCTCTGCCCTCGCCCGTAAAGGCGAAGCTGTCATTAAAAGTATCGGCCATTTTCTTAAGGGACTTTTCTTCGTCATCGACCCACTTACCACGGCTAAAGCCAGCCTCAACGCCAGCCAATGCGGTTTTCGGGAAGTAAGGCAGTGGTGCTGTCATGCCTTGATAAAACAGTCGTACTAACTCAGCCAGCAAACTCTTCGCCTGAAGCGCATCGCCGATAGGTTGTAGCGTTTGGTGAACCACGCCTTCTTTTCTGTCGTAGCCAATAATATGGGTCGTTTTTCCGTGTCCCATCACAGCGCAACATAGATGATCAATCCACGCTGCCAAATAATCTTGAGAGCGTATTTTACCGCTACGGAAACGAACTAGACCCGATTGATAGTTTTGAGTTAACCACCCCATCAAACGAACAGGTTTGCCTTCACCTAACACATCAAATTCGATATTCACTTCGAGATCTTGCTGCGGTGATCCGCTCACAAATCGAATCTCTTTAGCTAAGTCTTCCGCTTGAACACGATTGGTTTCAAATTCGATATCGCCAAAGGCGCCGACTGGTAATCGGCCCTGTGCTTTTTGCTCAGAGACAAACAATCGAACCGCTTCGTCTGTACCTTCAGGGTGGTCCAGCAACACTTGCAGCAAAGCATCCTTAAGTTGGAAACTCTCTAAACCATTAAGTACGAACGGTTCATCATCTTCCATCACAGGAAGCGGCGGCTCAAACACCACTTTTAAGCGACGATTAAAGAAGTACTGTACTGGTAAACGCCAGAAACGTTGCAGTTCAACCAGATCCAACTCCAACGGGTACGTTGCACCGAACAAATAGTCATCCAATGCACGATTGAATTCACCACTGCGTTCACCGGAACGGTTAGCCGCTGGAAGCCACTCTTTGGCGTAACTCAGCACATGGCTTGCATCACCTTGAGTAAAGGCTGCTGGGCTAAACGGTGTCATGGTGTGTTCAAAGCTGATCGCTTGAGTCAGGTTGATGCCTGAATCATCACTTGGTAACGCTTGGTCTTCACTTAAGCAATAGTTCTGCTGGCAGTACTCGATCAACTCTGAAACCAATACCGACGGCACTCGCTCGGTATTATCTTGAATCGAGCGGCCGACATAGCTGATGTATAAGCACTCTTGCGCCGACAACATTGCCTCTAAGAATAGGTAGCGGTCATCATCACGACGAGAACGGTCTCCTGGACGAGTGCGTCCGTTCATTAAATCAAAACCTTCTGGCGGCATTGAGCGAGGGTAAACACCATCATTCATGCCTAACAAACAGACGGTTTTGAACGGAATAGAACGCATCGGCATCAAGGTACAAAAGTTAACTTGGCCAGCTAAGAAACGTTGGCTAATACGAGCGCCAGATAGCTTATTATTGAGGTACTGGTAGATAATGCTTGGCGACAATTCTTGTTCATACAAGGCATCGTCAAGTTGTTCATTCAGTTGCGAAAGCGCATCACGAATCGACTTAAGCACCACCTCGCCTTCCAGCTCGACCGCAAAGAAATCATCAATCATTTGCAGCAAGGTTTCACGCCACATATCGATAGATTGTGTTTCAGTTAAACGCTGGCGGTAATGGGCAATACGATCGATAAAGTGCGCTAACTTACCCGCAAGTTCAGCGTTAATACCTTGAACTTCGTTATAAGCGGCAATCGGAGAGTGTTCAGTTTCAAACAAACCTGCCGAATCCGACATCGCATAACCCAATAACATACGTTGAATACCAAATAGCCAAGTATTTTGCTCGGTCGCAGGCAAGTCAAATTCGGTTGCGGTAGAAGAGTCAACGCCCCAACGAATACCCGCTTCTTCAACCCATTGCTTAGCTTGCTCAAATTGGAACTCATCAATACCAAAGCGTGCCATCATCGCAGGAATTTCTAATAGCTCTAGTAACTCAGAGGCCAAGCAACGCGTATTCGGTAGCGCGACCAACTGCATGAAGGCGGTCAGAATTGGGCTTTCTTGGTCAGCCGTTCTATCAGAGATCGAGTAAGGGATATAACGCTCACCCGGAGCATTACCAAATACCGCCTGAATCGCTGGGCTATAAGCATTAATGTCAGATACCATTACGATGATATCGCGTGGTTTTAATGTCGGATCGGCATCAAACATTGCCAACAGCTGATCATGAAGAACTTCCACCTCGCGCATAGGGCTGTGACACGCATGTATGGTCAGCGAGCGATCGCCAAGCTCAACCATCTGTTTATGGTTGCTAGAATCCAAAATCTCATCATTGCGATGCTCTTCCAATTCAAGGATATCTCTTTGAATTTTATGTAATAAACCATCTCGTTCTACATCAATAAAAAATTGATACTCCTCGGTATCTCCCTCAGAAAGCAAAAGTAAATTATCTCTCCCCAGTTTTCCCATCGAAGCTAATAAGTTATTTCCAATAGCATTATCAATATGTAATTCATCATGCACTTCATATTTCCCCCCTTCCATTAAGGAAGACGAGCCAACTGATGCAATCATATTATTAGATAAAGCGAGCTTTTTACGCTGCTTGGCATCGAACCTTGCTAAATCTTTGAGGCTTTTGATATCTCCCCAATAAGGCTTACTTGGGTTGGTAAACATCAAGTGCACATCAATCTGCTCACCGAGAGCTTTCAGCGCATCCATATAACGAGGAGGCAACGAAGAAATACCAAACACGAACAAGCGTTTAGGTAGGTGCTGCAGTTGACCTTGTTGATTGGCTAACCCTTCAATGAAGTCGTGATACAAGTTACCACGGTGATATTTCGATTGGCCTTGAGACAGGGTCTGGTCATAGAGTGCTTGCCACAAAATCGGCTGCCAAGGGTGATCTTGTTGTCCTTCATCATCGACCAATTCAGCAACGGGCTCTCCCTCCTCCCACATCGCCATCCACTCCGGTCGATACACCAAGTAACCATCGAAGATATCGGCAATCTTCTCTGCCAATTGATACAACTTAGAATCATCTTCGTCGTTTTCAAGATAGCGTTGCAGGGGTAAGAAATCAGGGTAGTCAAGCTTAGCGGGCAGCAAACTCATTAGCTTCCACGTCATCGCTTCTTTGTTAAAAGCACTGCGTTTAGGCACATCAGGAAGCACTTGGGTAAACATATCCCAAATGAAGGTTGCAGGAAGGGGAAAGTCTATATTTGCTGCTACACCAAACTCTTTGGCGAGTTCCATCTTAAGCCATTGAGACATACCTGGGCTCTGAACCAAGATCTGCTCTTTTTCGAAAGGATTGGCTAAAGGGTCACTTTTGATTAAGTGAACGAGAAGGATTTTTAAAGTATCGACTTTATTGGAATGGTAAACAGTAAACAAAGTGCACTCACGCTAATCTTGCCACAATATAAAGCCAGATTAGCATAAGTGCCGAGTTTGGATTAGGAATATAAGCTTATGAAATACTGAAAACTTAAGGTCCGTTTATCTTTTGAACTATTGCTTCTTACAATCTACTGCCTACTGCGCTTAGTACACGATGAGGTTTGTAATTCATGTAATAACGAACCGCCACATAACCCACTACAAACGTTGCCACAATCAATTCTAGATACGCTAGGTTGAAGACTTGATCCACATAGTGAGTTTCCACACCAACAATTTGCATCCAAGCCGCCAATTTGAATAACGCCGTTGCACCAATCACGATTGGGAAGGTAAACGCCGCATAGCCAGGGCTGAAAGGCAGACGAAGTAGTTTGAAAAACGCGATGTAGATAATAAACGTCATTAACACTGCAATGCCAAAGAGTAACCCAATGATCACTGGCGAAGGATTTGCCGTCACCGTTAGGTAGCCTGCTAAAGATAAACTGGCTGGTGCCGCCATAATCGCAATCGTTGGTTTTGCTGCGTCAGGCACTTCATGAGAGAAGATCAAACGGTAGATCATGAGAGGTAGCATTACAGCATAAACCAATAAGCCAAAGACTAAAGTCGCGTGAGCAACGGGTTCTAAGATCGGGTTACCTGAAAAAGAAACGTCTGCCACGATAATACCGATTGGTGGTACAAACCAACTTGGCACCATGTGGTGAATCTCAAAGTTTTTAGCTCTGTGGTATAAGAAGCTCACCAAGAACACGACATGTAAAGCTACCGAAGCCAACCACATTGCTTCTTGAAGAAACGGAGATATTGGAGCCAATGAAGCAGACACAACCATGCAACCCATCGCGAAGGTTGGCACAACACTACCCACAACAGGGTGAGCAAGATCTTCACGTAATAGGTGGCCGTGAATCAAAAATTTCACAGCTAAAACAAGAAGTAATACCGCAGCCATGCCAGCACTGATCCACTGCACCAAACCCGGTGTGTGTAAGATACCTTGCGCGACTAAAACACCATCCCAGCACCAGCCTAAGCTTGCGATTGCTAGTGCCAACCCTGCCATGGGTGTTGGAGCTCCTGTTAATCTATATTTAATACGTTGAATCATGTCAGCCTCTCTTAAACTTAATTCACTAAACTTGTGAACTCATCAGCTTGTTGAAGCCATAATACGCTTGCGCTTCGTTTAACAATATCCAATTATATATAACAAGTGTTCATTAATTCTGAACGATATTCATTCCACCAGCAGTGCAAAACTAGGAATCTGATGGCTAATATTTCAATTAAACAACTCAAAGTGTTTGTCACCATTACCCAACATTCGACGCTTACCGCCGCATCGGAAGCTCTGTTTTTATCAAAGGCTGCCGTCAGTATGGCACTGGGTGAAATGGAGAAACAGTTGGGTCACTCTCTATTTGACCGGGTCAACAACCGATTAATTCTCAATCAAGAAGGACAAAAGCTTCTTCCCTTAGCCGACGAGATTCTTCATCGGGCTGCTGGTATAGATGTTCTATTCCGCGATGACCAACCATTAAGTGGTAATTTAAAGGTCGGCGCGAGTGACACGATTGGTAATCAGGTGGCACCTTTTATTTTGTCAGGCTTTAGAGAGCGTACTCAGCATCAAGATCAGAGCTTGTTTATTTCAAACAGTGCGCTGATCTGCCAAAAGTTGGTGGATTATGAACTGGATATCGCGTTAATTGAAGGAAAAACACTCCATCCGGAATTGATCTCTAGCCAGTTCAGTAGCGATGAAATGTGTATTATCGTTAGCAATCAACACCCTTTAGTGGCAAAAGACAAAGTAAATTTAAGAGATTTAGAAGGCAGCCACTGGATACTGAGAGAATCTGGTTCAGGCACTCGCGAGTTCTTCCTGCGTGCCGTCGCTCCTCGCATCGAACACTGGTATGAGTCATTTGAGCTCAATACCACCGAGGCGATCATCAATTCGGTTTCCGCCAATCTTGGTTTCGCGTGTTTATCCCGATTAGCAGCACAACGCGCTATTGATTCAGGCCGAGTGAAAGCACTCGATGTACCGCTCGACATGAAACGACGATTCTGGATGTTGGTGCACAAAGACAAATATCAAAGCCCGCTGTTAAAATCTTTCATGAGTTATTGTGAAGACTGGGCTGCACATCAAGATTGAGGCCGCATAGTTCCACCCTCAACTGGACTTTTCGCATCAGAAACTGTATAAAAAGCCAGTAAAATTTATCAAACTTAGAGGATTAACCATGGCTGTTATCGTCAAGTACGTGGTGGAACGCAACGGAGAAGAGAAAATGACTTTTACCTCTAAAGCCGAAGCTGACGCATACGACAAAATGCTGGATATGGCTGATGAGCTTTTTGAACTGTTAAGCAAAAGCGATTTAGTTGAAGATGAAGGCAAGCAAGAAGAACTTGCAATGTACCTAGCGAAGAATAAAGAAGAAGTTCTTTACGCATTAGGCGCTAAGCGTAAACCAGCTCCGAAAAAAGAAAAGAAACTTGAAGCTGTTGAAAACGCAGAAGAAGATGCAGCGTAACTAGCTGACACCTTTCTAAAAAACGTCAATAACACCTCTAACCAGAGCCCGTTATTGGCGTTTTTTTATACTTATCGAAATATAATGAAGCCGGTTTATAGTCGAAATCGCTCTAAACATTAGCTTGCACAAAAGTGTGATAAAGATCTAATATATAAACATCAGGTGATGGGGTTCCACCTAAGCTTTTGCTTCAACCGCCCGTTCTTTTCGAACAGTGCTAATGACTCCTACAGAATCGAAAACAGGTAATACTGTTGGACGTATCGCTATTCCTCCATTTTGAAATGGACTTAGTCTACTAAGACCAAGGTTCATGACACCTTTGGATTATCGATACTCAAGATCTGTAGTGAATTAGCCACACCTCTTCCAACACGTCCTGTTTTCTCAACGCCCTAGGTCTTAAATGACTCTAATAGTGAGAAAACATTATGCACTACTCTTCAGAAATTCAATCAATGTGCCCTATTCAAAGGGGTGATCTTCACACTTCAGCGCCAATTCCAGTTGAAGGCGCAATGGTTAGCCCAAAAGATGTCATCGCTATTTCTGGCTTAAGCCATGGCGTAGGCACTTGTGCACCACAACAAGGTGCAGCAAAATTAACGCTTAACGTAAAAAACGGCATCATCGAAGAAGCGCTAATCGAAACGATTGGTTGTTCAGGCATGACTCAATCAGCCGCGATGGCAGCCGAAATCCTCACCGGAAGAACCATTCTTGAAGCCCTGAATACTGACTTAGTATGTGACGCGATTAACGTAGCGATGCGCGAAATCTTTCTGCAGTTTGTTTACGGCCGTACTCAATCCGCTTTCTCTGAAGGTGGCCTAGAAATCGGCGCGGCATTAGAAGACCTCGGTCAAACACAACGCAGCCAAGTGGGTACTAGCTACTCAACCTCAGCGAAAGGCGTTCGTTACCTAGAGCTTGCAGAAGGCTACGTGACCAAACTTGCTCTTGATGATAACCGTGAGGTTATTGGCTACGAGTACCTCAACCTCGGCAAAATGATGAAAGCGATTAATCAAGGTGTCACTGCCAATGAAGCAGCCGATCTTGCTATGGGTACCTATGGTCGCTTCGACGAAGCCGTTACCACTATTAACCCACGCCAACAGTAATTTTTGCCAATTTAGAGGAAAGATATGATGAACACTCAATTTAATGAATCTGTAATTCGCGTATTGGCAGAAATGAACTTCGACTCTTTAGAGCAAGCGAACCAATACTGTCTATCACACAATGTAGACCCGAAAGCGTTAGTAATGGATACCCAGCCTATCGCGTTTGAAAGCGCTGCTGATGCGTACACCCTTGGTGCTGCACTAGCTCTGTTTCGTAAAGCGAGCAACGCTGAACAAGCCGCGAATATCATTGGCGAAGGCCTTCAAGCGTTCACAAAACCCGGCAGTGTTGCCGAACAACGTAAAGTGGGCATTGGCCATGGCGCACTCGCGGCTCGCCTTCTAAATGAAGGGAGCCACTGCTTTGCTTTTCTTGCAGGTCATGAATCTTTCGCCGCTGCAGAAGGTGCGATTAAAATTGCACTTAACGTCAACAAATCGCGTCAAACACCACTGAAAGTAATCTTAAATGGCTTGGGTAAAGATGCGGCTTACTTAATCTCTCGTATCAATGGTTTTACCTATGTACGCACTCAATACGATTACCAAACGGGTGAGCTTGTTGAAACAGAACGTCGCCGCTTCTCACAAGGCCCTCGCGGAGAGATCTTATGCTACGGTGCTGACGACGTACGCGAAGGCGTAGCCATCATGCACAGAGAAGAAGTAGACGTAAGTATTACAGGTAACTCGACTAACCCCACTCGTTTTCAGCACCCAGTTGCGGGTATCTACAAAGCGGAACGTACTCGTCAAAGTCTACCTTACTTCTCAGTGGCTTCAGGCGGCGGTACTGGCCGAACATTGCACCCTGATAACGTGGCAGCAGGCCCTGCGTCTTACGGCATGACTGATACCATGGGCAGAATGCACGCTGACGCTCAGTTCGCAGGTAGCTCTTCCGTTCCAGCACACGTCGCAATGATGGGCTTTATAGGTATGGGCAACAACCCTATGGTCGGCGCGACTGTGGCACTAGCGGTTGCCGTTAGCGAATCTCAAAACGCCTAACAGCAGAGCGGCGTGAGTCGAACGTGAGGAACCAAAAGAAATCCGTTAATTAAGAAACCGACAATAACGTACGAATAAATCTTTACACCTACTACTAAAACTAAACAGCCAGTATTAACCTGGCTGTTTTTTATCCATATTTGCTCTACGATCTATTCCTAATAGTTATTTATCTATAAGATTAAATACACCAGTCGCTAAGTATTTAACCCTATATTTTTAAAGGAATAATATGAAAGAGTTGATCATTCATACCATCACCGTGTTCATGGGCTTTTTTGCCATAATGAATCCCATCGCCAATACGCCGATCTTTTTAGGTTTAACGGCTGATAGCAATAGAGAGATGGTGAAGTCGATCGCTTTTCGCTCAGTGCTCATCGCCTTTATCATCGTGAGTACCTTTGCTATTTCCGGCAAGCTCATCTTTGATCTGTTTGGCATCACACTTTACGCACTGCGCATAACCGGCGGTATTCTTGTATTTCTGATTGGTTTTCACATGCTACAAGGTGACTCGACACACGCCAAAGCAAAAGAGAAGGTCAATTCAGACGCGCAGCAAGATGCAGCATTGAGTATCGCGGTATCACCTTTAGCCATGCCAATACTGGCTGGTCCAGGCACTATTGCCACTGCGATGAACTTTGCCAGCACAGAGGGAATCTACGAGACCATTATTACCATTGTGGCATTTGGCCTCCTCTGCACCCTAACCTACATACTGTTTGTATTCGGCGAACGCTTCGTTAAAGCTGTCGGACCAAGTGCATTGAACGTGATAACCCGAATGATGGGTTTGATACTCGCAGTGATCGGTATGCAGATGTTGATTGAAGGGATTGAACAGGCTTATAAGGCGCTGTTTATTTAACGTCTAATTCCACTAAGTTTTATACAAAAATAGCCAGCAATTTGCTGGCTATTTTCTTTATCGTTTTTGTTTACGGATTATAAATTAGTTCGCTGGACAGCCTTTCACGTCTACTCCATTACTCCTATAGATTAGCTTGCCAGCAGCAGGAGCGTAATCAGCAGCAGTGACATCCGGGTTCTTAACAAAGAAATCACGAAGAACTGAGGCATCCGTTAACTGCGTCGATTCAACATCAATCACTGGGTAGTCATCACCACCAGCCGCACTGAAACTGATCACGGAGAACGTGTAAGTATCTGCTAAATCAAAACCTTTGCCATTGATGTCTCGAATAGTCACATCACTCAAATCACAGTCGACAGTTAAGCTAATATTATCCAGTTGTGCGTAAGCGCCAGACCCTGCAGTCTTAGTCGCAACAACGTCTAAATACGCTTTCACTTCTGCACCCGTCATTGTTGCTTTGGTTACAAAGTTGCCAAAAGGTTGGACTGTAAGTACATCACGATAAGCAATGTCACCTACCGCAATTGAGTCACGAACACCACCGGAATTCATCACACCGAAGTCAGCGTCCACTAAATCGTAAGTACGGTAAGCGTGACCTAATAAATGACCAAGGTTGGTTTGCTCTGCGCGTACAACATCACGGTCACCTTCAAGCTTCGCATCGGTTTTCGATATGATGACATCCAACAACTCTTGTCCCTGCTGCTGATACGCGAAAAGAGTAGCAATTACTGTTGAATTAGGTTCAATTTCAGATTGGATAAATTGGTAATCACCATTTTCATCCTTCTCTTTTAAGTTCACAGGTATCAGGTCGTACTTCGCTAAATGCAGCTTTCCATCGTAAAACTCAAAATCAGCTCTACCTACATATTTACCCCATTCGTGAGCTTGCATGATGTAGGTACCATTTTGCTGATCCGGCTTGCAGTCATCTCCCGGATTGAAATCAGCATATTCATTGCCTTCCATACAAACAGGATTTTGAGAGTGCCCGCCAATAATGGCATCTAACTGACCTTCTTCTAGAGAGCGAGCAAGCAACACATCGCCAGGCGCTTCACTACCATGCTGACCATCTGCGTAGTGCCCCATATGAGTCGTAGCAAAAATCAAATCAACCGTTTCATTGGCCTCAATTTCTTTTATGGCTTTTTTGATTTCGACTTGCGGGTCGGCAAAGTGAATCGTCGCGACGTTGTCAGGGTTAACTAATTTCGCCGTATCTTTAGTTGTCAGGCCAATAACCGCAACCTTTAAGCCATTGATGGTGAATACTTTATATGGAGAGAAAAGGCGTTCATCAGTAACTGTGTCTCCATCTTTGATATAAATATTAGCCGCTAGCATCGGGAAGTCGGCCAATTCCGCCTGCATATCTAACACATCCAAGCTATTGTCGAACTCGTGATTACCTAATGCCATCGCGTCGTAACCAAGAAGATTCATACCTACAAAATCTGGTACCGCGTCCTGCATATCAGACTCTGGCACACCAGTATTAATGTCGCCACCGGACAGTAGTATCGTCTCACCACCATTTTGAGTCACTTCAGCACGAATACTATCAATCAGCGTCTTACGAGCCGCCATCCCATACTCACCCTTACTGTTCTCCCAGAAGCGGCCATGGTTATCGTTAGTATGCAAAACAGTAAATTTGGTACAAGAGTCCGCGGTGTCACACGTCACCGTGATGTCGTCATTGTCCGAACCACAGCCAACCATTGCTACACCGATAGAGAGCACCAGTAAAGACTTAGTAAAATTCATAGAAGATCCTTTATTAATCGTTTTAATGTCGTTATGGCTGGAAATATACTTATATATTGAAGGTTTTTAGTGATCACTCTCTTAATTACACTGCTGATAATTTGAGTATTTACCCTAACTTTAAGCACAAGCGATTAATCAACATAATTCGATTAATTCTGATAATAAACATTAATTTATAAAGAAAATGTGACTAGCTCTATTGATACGGCGAACAAAATAGATAGCTCTAAAGAGTGTCGGAAATGAAAACGAAGTTGTACTAAGTGGCTAATGTAAGCACAGTGACATGATGCCCACGGAGTAATATCCGGAAAATAAAAACTATCGCTAAAAAGACAAGCAATATCATTTTACAGACTTTATCCCGATACGCCCTTTCATAACGAGGGCGCTCTCTTTATGATGAACACAATTAAATTAACTTTGCTAACGGCAGCACTCATTATTCGAGTCACTGCTATGAATGGCAAAATCAAGACTCAACACATGGAGATTCAACATGGCTTACTTTTCACTAGCCTTCGGTACGGCAACCAAAAACCGCGACAATAAAATCATTGAAGCGTTCTTCCCTAACCCACTTCTAAACCCAAGCGACGCTCTTGTAGCAGCTGTAGCTGAAGTGTCAGGTTACGCTGAAGGCAACCAAGCTATAGAAATCTCTGCTGCACAAAGCGCAGAACTAGCGAAAGCATTCGCAGCAAACGACGATGCAGCAAACGCATCTTTCGCAGAAAAAGCGGCAGCGTCTGAACAGCCACTTGTTCTTGTTGTTCTTGCAACTGACGAGAAGCCAGCATCAGTTGCTGAAGGCTTCCTAAAGCTACAACTTATCTCTAACCGCCTAGTACAACCACACGGTACAGTACTAGACGGCATCTTCGGTCTACTGCACAACATCGCATGGACAAACGAAGGCCCAATCGACCTTCCTGAGCTACCAGAGCGTCAAATCGAAGCTCGCCTAGCTGGTCGCGCTCTATCTGTAGATTGCGTAGACAAGTTCCCTAAAATGGTGGATTACGTGGTACCAACAGGTATTCGTATTGCTGATACTTCTCGTGTTCGTCTTGGCGCACACGTAGGTGAAGGCACAACAGTAATGCACGAAGGTTTCATCAACTTCAATGCAGGTACTACTGGCGTAAGCATGGTTGAAGGTCGAATCTCTGCGGGTGTTGTTGTGGGTAACGGTTCTGATATCGGCGGCGGCGCTTCTATCATGGGCACTCTGTCTGGTGGTGGTACGATGGTTATCTCTATCGGCGAAAACTGTCTACTAGGTGCAAACGCAGGTCTTGGCTTCCCAATGGGCGACCGTTGTACAGTTGAGTCGGGTCTTTACGTGACTGCGGGAACTAAAGTTCGCATGCTAGATAAAGAAGGCAACGAAGTAGAAATCATTAAAGCTCGTGACCTTGCTGGCGTTTCTGATCTGCTGTTCCGTCGCAACTCGATCACTGGTCAAATTGAATGTCTAGCGAACAAGTCTGCGGTTGAGCTAAACAGCGAGCTACACAGCAACAACTAATCTAAGCGCTAGATGCTAAATGCTAAATGCTAAATGCTAGAGAATACGAAGCCGTTGGGGTTTAATCCAGCGGCTTTTTTTATAGCGGTAAAGTTGAGAAGACTATGCTTTTTCTGCTGCTAACTGCTCAAGGGCTTGAATTGAAGTTTCTGAAACGAGCGCTCCATCCATGTAGTAACTAACTTTGTCGCCATCACGAACACCCATCAGTACAGCTTTTTGGCCATCATTGTAGGTAATGTCCATACGTATGGTGTTTTCATCGATTTGTTGCATTTCGCCTTGTTCGATATGGCGATTGTTGAAGCCAAGTGGGGCTTCTTTCAATGAATCATCTAGGCTGTCGTTCACATCAATCATGGTATCGACTTTGCTATCAAAGATGTGAGGCGCGCCAGTGAGTGGGTTTTTACCTGCCCAGAATTCGATCGAGTTAAATACGATGTAATCGGCTGCAAATGTTAAAGCGTAAACTGGAGCAAGCAAGAAGTTGACCCCGGCACGAGCGTAGCGGTTATCTACAACTTCTACGTTGAACTTCATTAATTTCCCAGTAACGGCGTTACTACCGACACACCCAGCTAACGACATGACAATCGCTGCCACTGCAACTGCTTTTGTGATTGTTGTTTTCATAGATCCCTCTTATGCCACGATGATTGATTCAGTTTTTGAACGGCCAAATTGAATTGTTCTTGTATGAATACAAGAAATGATGGCCTAACAAATTGATTACATAACATTTAGCGTAGTGGAGTTTTTTAGAACAGCAAACTGCAAACCTTAATCATTTCGGTCAGACTCCTCAAATTTTGGAAATAAAAAAGCGCAGACCTTTCGATCTGCGCTTTTCTCATTTTATCAAAAATGTCTGTTTAAAGAACCAGATTAACCCACATTCTTACGTGCATTTTGGAACATACGCATCCAAGCACCATTCTCGCCCCAACCTTCTGGAGACCAAGAGTTAGCAACCGTACGGAATACACGTTCTGGGTGAGGCATCATGATAGTCACGCGGCCATCCGTGGTTGTTAGGCCTGTGATAGCGTTTGGCGAACCATTCGGGTTGTTTGGGTATTGCTGCGTTTGGTTACCGTTGTTATCAACGTAACGTAGAGCAACAGTACCTGAATTTTCAATCGCGTTTAGGTGGTCGTTGTCACGTACTTCTACGCGACCTTCACCGTGAGAAACAGCGATTGGCATACGAGAACCTTCCATACCATTGAAGAACACAGAGTCAGACTTCTGAACTTCAACTAGGCTGAAACGAGCTTCAAAACGCTCTGATTCGTTACGAACGAAACGTGGCCAGTACTCTGCACCCGGGATGAGTTCACGCAGGTTAGACAACATCTGACAACCGTTACACACACCTAGAGAGAAAGTATCTTCACGCTTGAAGAAGTTTTCAAATTGGTCACGAGTAGAGTCGTTAAACAGAACCGATTTAGCCCAACCTTCACCAGCGCCAAGTACATCACCGTAAGAGAAGCCACCACAAGCTACAAGGCCATTGTACTCTTCTAGTACCGCTTGACCCGTTAGGATGTCGCTCATGTGAATATCAGTTGCTTCAAAGCCTGCACGGTCGAATGCTGCTGCCATTTCAACGTGAGAGTTAACACCTTGCTCACGTAGAATCGCCATCTTAGGCTTAGCGCCTGTGTTTATCATAGGAGCATTGATATAAGGCGCTGCAATATCTTCGTTTACATCAAAGCTTAGGCTAACGTTCAGACCTGGGTCTGAGTTATCTTTCTTCGCTTCGTGCTCTTGGTCTGCACAGATAGGGTTATCGCGTAAACCTTGCATCTTATGCGTAGTTTCAGCCCAGATAGTACGCAGTTCAGTACGGTTACGTTGGATTACAACGTCTGCGCCAGACTTAATCACTAGCTCATCAGAAGCCGCCCCTTCACCAACAACAGAGCCAATCACATGTGAACACGCTTCTAGACCGTTTGCTGCAAGAGTAGAAAGAACAGCGTCTAGGTCGTCGTTGCGTACTTGGATTACTGCACCTAGCTCTTCGTTGAAGAGTACCGCAAGCGTATCTTCACTATTCTCTGATGCAGATAAAAGCGCTGCAATATCAGCGTTAACACCACAGTGACCTGCGAACGCCATTTCTGCTAGCGTTACGAATAGACCGCCATCGCCTTTATCGTGGTAAGCCACAACTTGATCGTTAGCAACAAGCGCTTGAACGCCTTCGTAGAAACCTTTTAGTTGCGCTGCATTGTCTACGTCTGCTGGCTTGTCACCAAGCTGCTTGTAAACCTGCGCTAGTGCTGTAGCACCCATACGGTTTTTGCCGTTACCTAGGTCGATAAGAACCAGTGAAGTGTTGCCTAGTCCTTCAAGGTTATTAGGGGTGCGAAGCTGAGGCGTAATCGTCTTACGAACATCTTCAACACGTGCGAACGCAGTGATAACAAGAGATAGCGGAGACGTTACTTCTTTCTGCTCGCCGTTCTCTTCCCACTTAGTCTTCATCGACATTGAGTCTTTACCCACAGGGATAGTTAGACCCAGTGCTGGACATAGTTCTTCACCTACGGCTTTAACCGCTTCGTAAAGGCCCGCATCTTCACCAGGGTGACCTGCTGGAGACATCCAGTTAGCTGACAATTTAATGTGTTTGATATCGCCGATGTTCGTCGCTGCGATGTTAGTGATTGCTTCACCAACCGCTAGGCGAGCTGACGCGCCAAAGTCTAGAAGTGCAACTGGCGTACGCTCACCAAGAGACATTGCCTCACCGTGGTAAGAGTCGTAACTTGCTGCAGTTACTGCGCAGTTAGCAACTGGAACCTGCCATGGGCCAACCATTTGGTCACGAGCTACAAGGCCTGTTACCGAGCGGTCACCGATAGTGATAAGGAATGTTTTTTCTGCCACTGTTGGTAGGCGAAGAATACGGTCAACCGCTTCGTTTAGTTCGATACCAGAACGGTCAATCGCAGGATTGTTTGCTTTTAGCGTTTTCGCATCACGGTGCATCTTAGGTGTTTTACCTAAAAGGATGTCCATTGGCATATCGATTGGCGTGTTGTCGAAGTGTGAATCTTCAAGTTTAAGTTCACGCTCTTCCGTTGCTTTACCAACAATCGCGAATGGAGCGCGTTCACGCTTACAAATCGCTTCAAATGTCGCTAAGTCTTTATCAGCAACCGCCATTACGTAACGCTCTTGAGATTCGTTACACCAGATCTCAAGTGGGCTCATGCCCGGCTCATCGTTTGGCACGTCACGTAGGTTAAAGATACCGCCACGCTCGCCATCGTCGACTAGCTCAGGAAGTGCATTCGAGATTCCGCCCGCGCCCACATCGTGGATAAATGCGATTGGGTTCGCATCACCAAGCTGCCAACAACGGTCGATAACTTCCTGACAACGACGTTCCATCTCTGGGTTTTCACGTTGTACAGAAGCAAAATCTAAATCTTCAGAAGACGAACCAGAATCCATTGAAGATGCAGCACCGCCACCAAGGCCGATGTTCATTGCTGGACCGCCAAGAACGATTAGGCTTGCACCTACTGGGATCTCTTTCTTCTGAACATGATCATCACGAATGTTACCTAGACCACCAGCCAGCATGATTGGCTTGTGGTAACCACGTACTTCTTCACCTGCGTGAGAGTTTACTTTCTCTTCGTAAGTACGGAAGTAACCTAGTAGGTTTGGACGACCAAATTCGTTGTTGAATGCTGCGCCACCAAGAGGACCTTCAAGCATGATATCCAGAGCCGTTACGATACGGCTTGGCTTACCAAAGTCTGTTTCCCAAGGTTGAACGAAGTTTGGAATCTTCAGGTTAGATACAGAGAAAGCAACCAGACCCGCTTTTGGCTTACCGCCAATACCAGTCGCGCCTTCATCACGGATTTCACCGCCTGAACCTGTTGATGCGCCCGGCCATGGAGAGATTGCCGTTGGGTGGTTGTGCGTTTCAACTTTCATCAAGATGTGTGTTTTTTCTTGGTGGTAGTTGTATTGGCGAGTTTCTGGATCTGGGAAGAAACGACCGACTTCAGAACCTGTCATTACCGCTGCGTTATCTTTATAAGCAGACAGAACGTGTTCTGGTGTCGTTTCAAAGGTGTTCTTAATCATCTTGAACAATGATTTTTCTTGCTTAACGCCATCGATAGTCCAATCAGCGTTAAAGATCTTGTGACGACAGTGCTCTGAGTTCGCTTGTGCAAACATCATTAGCTCGATGTCAGTCGGGTTACGACCTAGCTTCTCAGTGAAGCTTTCAAGAAGGTAATCAATTTCGTCTTCTGCAAGTGCTAGACCTAGGGTAACGTTTGCTTTTTCAAGCGCTTTACGTCCACCAGTTAGTAGGTCAACTTCCGCATAAGGAGCAGGCTCAGCAACAGTGAACAGTGCCGCCGCTGATTCGAAGTCAGTGAAAACCACTTCCATCATACGGTCGTGCAGAATGGCTTTCAGCTCAACAAGTTGAAGCTCAGAAAGTTCAGAAGAGGTTTCAATGTAGAAAGCAGTACCGCGCTCTAGACGTGACACTTTAGCCAGTCCGCAGTTGTGTGCGATATCTGTTGATTTTGAAGACCAAGGCGAGATAGTGCCCGGGCGTGGCGTTGCAAGCAGCAATAAACCTTCAGGTTCATGCTCTTCAATCGTTGGACCGTAAGTCAGTAGCTTTTCTAGCTTCTCAACTTCAGACTCATCTAGGTCTGCCGTTAGATCAGCAAAGTGGGCAAACTCAGCGTAAATACCTGTTACAGGTAAGCTTAATTCACGACAAAGCTCTAAAAGCTTGTTAACACGAAACTCAGATAGAGCTGGGGAGCCACGCAAAATTCTCATGTGCTTAGGTCTCTTATGCAGTTGATTAAGGTAGTATTGGAATAAATTCAGTGGGTTATAGGAACAACCTAACTGTTTTCTTCGAAGCTATTCCCGAAGGTTGCCAAACCTATGCCGATTCCACCTCTTCAATGCGAGCGCATTATAAAGCATTTCTTTTTGTGACGTAACACCAAAAGCAACCGTTTGCGTTATTTTTTTTATCTTTCTGTGTAAATGGTAGTTTTGCTGCATTAATCACCACTTTTACAACTGTTTAATTAAACCTGCTTTGCCAGCCATGCGGGGTTTGGTATAAAGGGGCTTCCACTTTTTGAGATTTCATTTTGATGCCTAAATTTACGCTCATCTTTTCGTCTAAATTTCTTCTGCTCGCTATCGCTCTGTTTGGGCTAACTGGGTGCCAGATTGAATCTGAACCTAAAAGTGTTCTTGAGCAGATACGAGATCGCGGCGTTCTTCGTGTCGGTACCTTGAATAACCAACTCTCTTATTATATTGGTCCTGATGGCCCTGCTGGTTTGGATTACGAGTTAGCTCGTGAGTTTGCAGAAGAGCTTGGTGTAAAGCTTGAGATCAAACCCGCTTACCGCTTATCCGGCCTATTCCCTGCGTTAAAGAAAGGCGAGATCGATCTGATCGCGACCGGACTAACACAAAACAGCAACCTGACACGTGCCTATCGCGCTGCGCCCGCTTATTATTATGTAAGCCAGCAAGTCGTGTACAAAAAAGGCCAGTGGCGCCCAAGAAACCTTGAGCAACTGATCAAGTTCGAGAATGAGCGTCAGGCTGATTTCGTAAAAGCACAAACTGAATCAGAAGAGATAGCGACTACTGACACATTGACGCCATCTTTGGTTGTAGTGAAAGACTCACACTTTGAGCCAACATTAAAACAGCTGCAAAACACACACGATGACTTTATCTACGATGCGATCGGCAATGCTGATATCAACGACTTGCTAAAAGAAGTCTCTACAGGGGAACGCTTGTTTACTGTGGCGGATTCGATTGAGCTGTCACTCGCACAGCGTTTATACCCAGACGTAGCCTTGGCTTTTGAACTTACAGAAGACCAACCGATCTCTTGGTATTTACAGAAGTCTGAAGATGAAAGCCTTTATGCGCTGCTGATTGAGTTTTTCGGTAACCTAAAGCAGTCTGGTGAGCTCGCTTCATTGGAAGAGAAGTATATTGGCCATATCGGCACCTTCGATTATGTCGATACTCGTGCCTTTATCCGCGCCTTGGATAGCAAGCTGCCAAAATGGTCTCCACTGTTTCAGAAATATTCGCAAGAATTTGATTGGCGCTTGATTGCTGCTTTGGCATACCAAGAGTCCCACTGGAATCCTGTCGCACGCTCTCCAACCGGTGTTCGAGGCATGATGATGTTAACGCTACCAACCGCGAAGAGCGTTGGTGTGACCAATCGTCTTGACCCTAAACAGTCGGTACAAGGCGGGGTTGAATACCTGCGTCGTATCGTTAACCGAGTGCCCGACTCAATCACTCAACACGAAAAGATCTGGTTTGCGCTTGCCTCATATAACGTAGGTTACGGGCACATGATGGATGCTCGTCGCTTAACCAAAGCACAAGGCGGTGATCCTGACGCTTGGGGTGATGTGAAAGACAGGCTGCCTCTGCTAAGACAGAAGAAGTACTACAGCAAAACTCGTTACGGTTATGCGCGTGGTGATGAAGCAAGGAATTACGTTGAGAACATTCGCCGCTATTACCAGAGTATTATTGGTCATGTTAATAAGCGTGATAAAGAGGAAGAAGCCAACCTTGAAGGTTTAGTGGTTATCCCACCTTTAGAGATCTCAGGCGCAGAATCAACAATCAGTGCGGCCGAATCCGCTGTGAATGACTCTGAGTCCTCCAAATAAATGAAAAAGAGCAATGCCACATAGCATTGCTCTTTTTTTTTGCTAAGAGGTTCGTGGCTAGATTCAGCAATTAAGTTAATAACGTGGCCGTTAAACCTCAAGTGTCATATTGCAGTAACAATCGAACTTTATAACGACACACCACAGATACATTATGCTTTGTTGTATTCAACTACTGGTCTTGGGGCGGCGTTTCTTACTTACGATGTTGGCTATTACCATGATGACTGCGAAAAACAATATGACAGCAAACGGAACGCCAGATTCGCGACAAAGCTCATAAACAAATAACCACTATAATTAAAACTGAAGTCATAATTACATAGCCAGACGACAAATAGGAAATCGTTGAAATGATGAATAAAAAACTGAAATCGAAGCGCCTTGATAAGACCGTTGCTGCAAACCGTCGTAAGCGCATGCTTTCAAACAATAAGAAAAAGATCATTTGGCGCAACCGTGCTTTCATGCAGATGCTTACTGAGTAAATATAATGACCAAGTAAGTTTTTCTGCGGTACTCATGTTATTGAGGGTGCCGAAAGCTTCTTGTCTCATTTAAGTTTAGGTTTACTTCCGTTTTCCAGCCTGTTGCTCTTCTTCTAAAAGCTGTTCTTGTTGCAAACGTTCAAGCTTTCGCTTTTCTTTTATCTCTTTTCTACGACGTTTAAAAAATGCCTGTAACTGTTCGCGACATTCTTTCTCCAATAAGCCACGTTCAACGTCGGCATAATGGTAAGAGGCTTGGCTTTCAAATAAGTTAAGTACAGTACCCGCTGCGCCCGCTTTTAAGTCAGGTGCTCCAAACACAATGCGCTTTACTCGGCTGTGCAACAACGCACCAGCACACATAGGGCATGGTTCTAAAGTGACGTACAACGTGGTATCCAGTAAACGATAGTTTTCCAAAGCTTGGCCAGCTTTACGCAAGGTTTCTATTTCCGCATGCGCTGTGGCATCGTGGCTGCCAATCGAACGATTCCAACCTTCAGAAATAATCTCCCCCTCTTTCACCAACACAGCACCAACGGGAACCTCCCCCTCTTTCTCTGCTTGCTTAGCCACCTCGATGGCGCGTCGCATGAAGATTTCATCTTGAGGGCTAAATTGATGGTCTGACAAAGGAGGACTCCGAAAAAGGTAAAGGTAAAGGTAAAGGTAAAGGTAAAGGTAAAGGTAAAGGTAAAGGTAAAAACAAAAAATAGGTATGCGACGAAGCATACCTAATCTTGGTGATTATGAACAATAAAGAGATAACGAACAACAAGCGCGGGCTTGTTCGTTAAATATCTAGCGGCTTATCTAACTAACAGCATCGCCTAGCTCATTGACTATTTTTGTCGCTTTAACACTCACAATTCGATTATTTTCCACAGAGATAATTTCGAACTGCCATTGTTGATATTGAACGACTTCGCCAATATCAGGTAAGCGACCAATCAACCATGTAACTAAACCGTTCAAAGTTTGGAAACCTTCCTTCTCACCTCCTAAATCTGATAGCTCTAAACGATTCTTCAGTTCGCTGATAGGGATTAACCCATCCACTAGCAAGCCATCTTCAACTTCCTCTGTCCATAGGTCATTGGGGTTATTGGATAACTCACCTGCAATCGCTTCGAGAATATCGTAATGAGTCACAAGGCCTTGCACATCGCCATACTCATCGACAATGAATGCCATCTCGGTACCCGACTCTTTAAAGTAGCCAAGTAACCGCAGTGCCTTCATCGATTCTGGAACATAGATCGGCGACTTAGACAGCCCCATAATGACTTGAATACTTAAATTGCCCGCCTGATTCAGCAAAGCCTTGGCTGATACCGTACCGACTACTTTATTGAGATGGTCTTGGCATAGTGGAAAAACACTGTGCTTTGAAGAGCGCAGTTTCTTAAATATCTGCTCGACAGGTTGGTCAATATCGAGAAAATCGACATCTCGGCGTGGGGTCATCAAAGAACTCACCAGGCGATCATCAAGCTGCAAGATATTACGAATCATCTCTTGCTCGCCGCGCTCAATCACTCCAGACTCTGAGCCCTCTTTTACAAGTGCATGGATATCGTCTTCAGTAACACTATCCTCTTCGCCACTGCGCCCCATCAACTTTAAGATGCCTTCAGTTGACGCAGACAACGCAAATACAAACGGCGTCGCAATTCTAGATAACCAAAAAATAGGCAGGGCCACCAACACAGCAATGTTCTCAGCTTGAGACTGAGCGAAACGTTTTGGCACCAACTCGCCTACAACAATGGCGAAGTAAGTAATACCCACAACCACAACGGCGGTAGACAGGATATTCGCTTGTGTTGGATCGAATCCCCACAGTTCAAGTTGAACCGCGAGTGGAGCTGATAACGTAGCCTCACCGACAATACCGCTGAGTAAGCCGATTACCGTGATACCGATTTGAATGGTTGAAAGGAAGCGGGTTGGATTTTCTTTGAGCTCAAGTGCAACCTGAGCGGAGCGATGTTTTTCGGCTAAGCGTTTCAACCGACTATTTTTTGCTGCTACCAGTGCAATCTCAGACATGGCAAACAGACCATTTAAAACAATTAACCCTACTAAAAGCAGAATCTTCATGTGGATTGGATTTCCTAACTTTACCGGCCAACAATTAGCCGTAATCCGGAGTATAAGCTGAGTGCCTTTATTTTGAATATAAAAAGTTTTGGATATAGAAAGTTTTGAATATAAAAAGTCTTGGATATAAAAAGTAGGAAAAAAATAGCGAAAAAAAAGCCCGCACATTTCGGTGCGGGCTTCGATGATTTTGTCTTACTGACTTTTGCTTTTCTTACTTAGCTTTACTTATCTTACATTGTGTAAGTGTAAGGAGCTTGGATACCTAGTGGGATACCAAGAGCCCAGTAAGCTAGCAAGAAGATAGACCAACCGATTAGCATAGCAATCGAGAATGGCATCATTAGAGAAGCTAGAGTACCGATACCTGTCGACTTAACGTAGCGTTGACAGTAAACAACAACCAGTGGGAAGAACACCATCAGTGGAGAGATGATGTTAGACACAGAATCGCCTACACGGTAAGCCGCTTGAGATAGCTCAGGAGAGATACCTACAACCATTAACATTGGAACTAGGATAGGGCCAATCAGTGCCCATTTTGCAGAAGCTGAGCCGACAAGAAGGTTAACTGATGCCGTTAGTAGAATCATACCTACAACGGTAGCTTCACCCGGAAGATCCATTGCTTTCAGGCCTTCAGCACCGTAAAGCGCTAGCATTGTGCCAATATTCGATTGAGCGAATGCAGATAGGAATTGAGCACAGAAGAACGACATTACAATGTATGCGCCCATCGTTGCCATCGTCTCTGACATTGCTTTGATAACATCATTGCTGTTCTTAAAAGTACCCGCTACACGGCCGTAGACGATACCTGGAATAATGAACAGAATGAAGATCAGAGGAACGATAGACTTCATAACAGGTGCTGAGAACGCCGTTAGCTCACCTTCAGGCGAACGAAGTGCTGAGTTTTCAGGAACCAAAGCTGCGATTAGCAAACCAATACCAGCCACCATTGCCCAACCCGCAAATTTGAATGCTTTAGATTCAATCGCTGTGAACGTACCTAGATCCGGTGCTTGTTCAGCATCTTCATCTACTGGTGTTTTTGCAAGACGAGGTTCAATGATCTTCTCTGTCACGTACCAACCGATACCAACAATGAGAACTGAAGACAAGCCAGTAAAGAAAATGTTCGCTAGAGGGTTAACCACGTATGCAGGGTCAAGAACGTTTGCCGCTGTTTGAGTGAAGCCTGCTAGTAGCGGGTCAATACCTGAAGGAATGAAGTTCGCTGAGAAACCACCTGATACACCAGCAAACGCTGCTGCAATACCCGCTAGAGGGTGACGACCCGCTGCGTGGAAGATGATACCGCCAAGAGGGATTACTAGAACGTAACCTGCATCTGCTGCTGTGTGAGACACGATAGCAACAAGGATTAGCATTGGCGTTAATAGCTTAGCTGGCGTGAAGTTAAGCATCTTCTTAAGGCCAGTCGTAATGAAGCCTGAAGAGTCTGCTACGCCAACACCTAGCATAGCAACAAGTACGATGCCTAGCGGTGCGAAGCCTGTGAACGTGGTAACCATATTCGCCAGGAAGCTAGCAAGCGCTTCACCAGTTAATAGGTTATTTACTTCTAGAGCAGCACCCGTTTGAGGGTTGATTAGGTCGAATGAAAGATTCGACAAAAGTGCAGATGCTACCCATACAATAACTAGAGCCCAGAAGAACAGAATTGCTGGATCTGGAATTTTGTTGCCGGCGCGTTCAATGAAGTTTAGAAAGCGATCCATTCCACTGATTTTCTCAGTCGACGGTGCTTTTTTTACGGCTTGGTTACTCATGGTAACTCCATATGTGATGTTGTTTGTTTAGGCCTAATATAAGTTTTGACCATGGCCTATTGGTACAGCACATATTCTATTAAAGTCCCTATCAAAAAGCACAAGGTTCCACCGTCTTTTCCAAAAATGGAGACATATTTTGCAAAAATACCATACAACAGCAACAATATAAAAACACAAAACACACCATTCCATATACAGGATTTTAACTAGCACGTAAACAATGTCCGAGAAGTGAAAAATGTCAGTAAAAGGAGTGACGTAGGCCTTGGCATGTAACAAACGTTTGCTTGATAGATCAATCAAATTCGCTGTATTTGGAGAGCATAGTCTCAAGAAAAATGCTTTGCGCGCGGTTCATACGGTCTTGCCATGCAACAGTAACAGTAATGTTTTTTAACGCACTAGAGAGTGCACCATCAGCATTTGTCACTTCACATTTCATCGTATAGGCAGAGCTTGCTAAACCGGACAGTGGATCCGAACTTGCAGCATTGAGACAGTAACTCGCTTGATTGAGATCTGCAAAAGGGATTAATCCAACCGCCCCACTCACCTCCGAGACACGAGTCCGATAATATTCCATCTGCCTCTCAGCAAAATGCAGAGCCTCAACACTATGAAGAGCAAAGTCCGATTTTTGTTCCGCGTAGACCTGCAGTTTAACCAACCCTAACCAAGCAACACCGATGAGTAAGAAAGAGATAAGAACCTCGATCAAACTGAAACCTTGGTGTTTAGAAGTCATTCCATGAGCCTCGCTTCCATTTCGCTTTCAAAGGAGCACTATGAGGATTGTATTCCCCGGTATAATCTAAATTGATTGAACCTTGAATTGTCGATAATCCCCCAGTGGAATCAAAAAACATCCCGCCTTTCGGGAAAAAAGAAGCAAATCCAATGTAAACCGAATTGCTCTGAACTAAATCAGTAATAGGAATTGTATCTGGAACTTTAGCCCATAAACCACTCAGTAGGTCGGTATCAGTATCGGGAGAGTTAGGGTTATCGAATACGCTCATATCATTTAGATGATAAAAAGCCCCGTCAAATACGCTCGCATTACCGTTCGCAATAATGCCGTCTTGGATTACCAGTGAACGGGGTGTAATAACACCTGGTATAGGTTCGACTACATTGATGGCAGGTGAGTAAACGACGCAATCACCTATAACCCAGACCTTATTCTCCCCACTTGAAAAGGCATCATTAATAGCTTTACTACATTTATTACCTTCATATTTCCCACCAACCAAGTCTGTGTGTTTAGGAGGAGATGTAGTCCGGTCAATAAGGTCAACAACATGATAATCAAGCTTAATTTGGTCAATATTCTCTGACGTTTTAGGGACTCCAAAGTAGTTAGAGAACGTATCGATATCAGGATCGAATTTGAAGTCTGATTGAAAAGAGTTTGAAGGCAATGCCCCAGAAGAATCGATGGTTGCATCATTGCTAATATTGGTGGTTTGTTGGCAAGATTCGAATGCAGGAAAAGGAGGTGACTCTGGTGTAATTGTCTTTAAACGACCTCCTCCCTTTTTTCTATAGATTACACTATCCAAAAATCGAACAGAGACGCACTCATTTATACCATCAACAGCAGTAAGAGCAATATCCGGATTAATATCGATGTTGTGATCAGAAATAAATTCCAGACTCGAATTGGTTTGCATTACTCCGAGACCCGAAGCGTCTTCAAAGCTAATCTCTTTGCTCAGCGATAAAGATTGAGAACTCGAGACCAACAAATTCGGTGTGAGAATTTCTGATTCCAAAGTAACGACTTTCGACTGCTGGCAATGATCCATTAAATCATGGGGAATAACAGTAAGATCATTTTCAGCTATGTAAGTGAAGCCACACTCTAAACCACCTTCTGCTAACCAGTGGGCTTTACGCCCTTCCACCTCATTCTGAGCGACTTTAATTTGATGAAACACACTGCGATACGTGCCTAACGTCACCACTAAAGCACCAACTAAAAGCACCGATGTGACCAACAAGGTCACCACACCGCGTTGCTTTCTAGACACCATCATTGCCAGTTCCTTTGTTTAACGGAAACCGAAACCGATTTGGTAACACCTGCGGTTGGAATTGAAGCCGTAATGTTGATATCGGTAAGCGTGGTTTTAATCGAGTTCTGCTCTAATAACTGAGCATCAACACTGAATGCATCTACCTCGATCAGGCTGTCATCGAAAAGTGAGTAACATCCAGTAACCTGATTAAAAGTAGGAATCGCCTCAGATACAGTGGTGCCCTTCTCACATATTTTCAGCTTGGTTCCATCTTTCTGATAAACGATATTTCGAATATCTTTGTTTCCGTTTGAGCCCTCTCTGAAGTAGACAAACCCAACGGCAACACCGCCACTCACTTGGATGGTATTGCTCGCTCCAGATAACTTGATTGAGTAACCATTAGAGCCATCGTAGCCCGCTCGTTGGATATCTTCTTTCATGACCTGCATCGTACTGGTTAGATTTTGCAGCAGTAATAACTCAATGCCTTTATCTTTAGCAATTCTCTGCCCCGTAATGAAGACGCTGCCGATAATCGAAATAGCGAACACGCCAATCACAGAGGCCACCATTAATTCAATCAGTGATGTACCTTTTTGCTTCCAAAGAGCTGTCAATCTTGGTTTAACAGACATCATAGCCATACTGTGCACTCGACTCACCACACACCTTAATTCGCCCCGGCGGGCTGGATAATTTGATCAGAACCCGGTCGGTTGAAGCCGCATTAGGAGCCAGATAGAGAGTCCCGCGAGAAGGCCTTCCACGAACGCTCTCAAAAGTGATTCTGTCTCCGGTGTAGTTATGAGAAAAAGAAAGGTCGCGAAAGGGTTCGCCCGACAATTGCAGTAAGGTTTCTCCTGACAAGTCTTCGGTAGGTTTTAACCAAACAGTCCAATCTCCTGTTGATTGCACTTCATTCTTTTCCATCGAGAAATGAACCCAAAGATCTTGATTCCTTTTTACTGACTCTGACTTAGCCTGAATTAGAAAACCATTCAACTCCCCTGCCAACCGCTGCATCTTGACGGTTTGACTGACAGAACTAAAACTCGGAGCAGCCGTCGCTATCAGTATCGACAACACCGATACCGTGATTAACAGCTCTAATAAAGTAAACCCGCGAGTCATTTCCCAAATTCCTATGTAATCTGATGCGTAACCGTATTTAATCTTGCGCCGATGCTACCACCGGAGAAAAATAGGCAGAGATATGAAAGGAAACTACTCGCGATGATTCGAAGAAATATATGCAACAACAACAACTTAAGTATAAAAGGGATGACATTGATCGAATTATTGCTCGCAGTTGCCATTGTGGGAATACTCGGCGCAATTGCCTACCCAAGTTATACAAGCCATTTAATTAAAGCGCATCGAGTCACAGCGATGGCCGACATGAGCAAGATTCAATTAGAGATGGAAACGCTGTATACAGGAAACTACGCATCGGCAGCGGAGAGTATTATTTCAGCAGGGACATGTTTGTTTTGCGATACCGACACCAACCGATACACGTTAGCGATTTCAGCCAGTAGCACCACCTATTCAATTCAAGCTGAACCGCTTTCTCAACAAGTGAATGATGAGTGCTTAGATTCAACTACCGATAAGTTGGAATTGCACCACTCAGGTGTTTCGGAGCCAGAAGCGTGTTGGAAGTGACGAGAACAACCACCAAAGGGCTCTAGAATTTATCTGAGAAATATCGATTATTTCTTATCTGAGCTTCTTTTCTCTGATCTACAGGTACAAAAAAGCCTGCACTCTGGCAGGCTTTAAAATTTTCAAATCACTATCTAATTACTTAGTTAGGTCATCGAAGAAGTTTTTAACGCCGCTGAAGAAACCTTCAGATTTTGGCTTATGTTTGCTCGCCGCTTCGCCACAACATGTTTCTTCGAAATCACGAAGAAGTTGTTTTTGACGAGAGCTTAGCTTAACAGGTGTTTCAACCACTAACTTAACGATTAAATCACCAACACCGCCGCCACGAACGCCTTTTACGCCTTTGCCACGCATACGGAACATACGGCCCGTTTGTGTCTCTTCTGGCACTTTAAGGTTAACACGGCCATCCAATGTAGGAACTTCAACTTCACCGCCTAATGCAGCCATTGTGAAGCTTACTGGCACTTCGCAGTAAAGGTTGTTGCCGTCACGCTCAAAGATGTTGTGCTCTTTTACATGAACTTGTACGTACAAGTCGCCAGCTGGTGCGCCATGCTCTCCCGCTTCGCCTTCGCCAGATAGACGAATGCGATCGCCAGTATCAACACCAGCAGGGATCTTAACGTTAAGTGTTTTAGTTTTCTGTTTGCGACCTTGACCATGACATGAGTTACATGGGTCTTTGATGATCTTGCCTTTACCATTACAAGTAGGACAAGTCTGTTGAACCGCAAAGAAGCCTTGACGCATTTGAACTTGGCCGTGACCATGACAAGTGCCACATGTTTGTGCAGAAGAACCCGCTTTAGCGCCGCTGCCGTCACACGTATCACATTCAACAAGTGTTGGTACTTCGATCTCTTTAGAAACACCACGAACGGCTTCTTCTAGAGAAAGCTCCATGTTGTAACGTAAATCAGAACCACGTTGTGCACGCGCTTGACCGCCACCACGACGACCACCGCCGAAAATGTCGCCAAATACATCGCCGAAGATATCGCCGAAATCACCTTGACCACCGCCGCCGAAACCGCCGCCGCCACCCATTCCGCCTTGTTCAAAAGCTGCATGGCCGTATTGGTCGTAAGCTGCTTTCTTTTGAGAATCGGTTAGGATCTCATACGCTACTTTTACTTCTTTAAACTTATCTGCTGCGGTGTCGTCACCCTGATTACGGTCCGGGTGGAATTTCATCGCTAAGCGTTTGTACGCTTTTTTAATATCGCGCTCTGATGCATCGCGGCTTACGCCTAATACTTCGTAAAAATCACGTTTTGACATGTTCTAGGTCACCAAAATAATTGCTACTACCGAATGATCACTTCAGCAGTCTGTGTATCAATCTAGATAAAAGTTCTGCCGGCTGAAACGCCGAATAAAGCTATTATCTAGATCGACAAGTCTAAATACAAATTTACGGGCGTGAGAGTTACCTCTGACGCCCGCAATAATAAGTCTTTGAGACAAATTCCTAAGCAAATAGCTTGAGTTCTAGGAGGAAGCGCGGAGCCTACGTTAGTAGGTGAGCGCTTCCGACAACGAAATCAGGCTACTCTGCAACGAAATTATTTTTTGTCTTCTTTAACTTCTTCAAACTCAGCATCAACAACATCGTCGTCTTGCTTAGGTTGTTCACCAGCGTCAGCACCAGCTTGTTCAGCTTGAGCTTTCTGTTGAGCAATTTCCATTAGCTTTTGAGCTGCTTGCATAAGTTCTTGAACTTTAGCGTCGATAGCTTCTTTGTCGTCACCAGACTTAACTGATTCTAGAGCTTCGATAGCCGCTTCGATTTTCGCTTTATCTTCTGCAGGTAGAGCTTCACCAGCTTCTTCTACTTGCTTCTTAGTGCCGTGAATCATTTGGTCAGCTTGGTTACGTGCAGTTACTAGCTCTTCGAACTTTTTGTCCGCTTCTTTGTTAGCTTCTGCTTCTTGTACCATTGCTTCGATCTCATCCTCAGACAAACCGCCTGATGCTTGGATTGTGATCTTCTGCTCTTTACCCGTTGCTTTATCTTTAGCAGATACGTTCAGGATACCATCAGCATCTAGGTCGAATGTTACTTCAACTTGTGGCATGCCACGTGGTGCTGGTTGGATGCCTTCTAGGTTGAACTGACCAAGAGACTTGTTGTAAGTCGCTTGCTTACGTTCACCTTGAAGAACGTGGATAGTTACTGCGCTTTGGTTGTCTTCAGCTGTAGAGAACACTTGATCCGCTTTAGTAGGGATAGTTGTGTTTTTCTCGATAAGCTTAGTCATTACGCCGCCCATCGTTTCGATACCGAAAGATAGAGGAGTAACGTCTAGAAGAAGAACGTCTTTAACTTCACCAGCTAGTACACCACCTTGAACAGCAGCACCCATTGCAACAGCTTCGTCAGGGTTCACGTCTTTACGTGGCTCTTTACCGAAGAATTCAGTTACTTTAGCTTGAACCATAGGCATACGAGTTTGACCACCAACTAGGATAACGTCAGTGATTTCGCCTACAGATAGGTCAGCATCTGCTAGAGCAACTTTTAGTGGCTCAAGAGAACGTTGAACTAGGTCTTCAACTAGAGACTCAAGCTTCGCACGAGTCACTTTGATGTTCATGTGCTTAGGACCAGTCGCATCAGCAGTAACGTAAGGTAGGTTTACGTCAGTTTGAGTAGTAGAAGAAAGCTCGATTTTCGCTTTTTCTGCTGCTTCTTTAACACGCTGCATTGCTAGTGGATCAGATTTAAGGTTGATACCTTGCTCTTTCTTGAACTCATCTACTAGGTAGTTGATCATGCGGTTATCGAAATCTTCACCACCAAGGTGAGTGTCACCGTTAGTTGAAAGAACTTCGAAAGTCTTCTCGCCTTCTACTTCATCGATCTCGATGATAGAGATATCGAATGTACCACCACCAAGGTCGTATACAGCGATAGTGCGATCACCACCTTGCTTGTCTAGGCCGTAAGCTAGAGCAGCAGCAGTTGGTTCGTTGATAATACGTTTAACATCTAGACCCGCGATACGGCCAGCATCTTTCGTTGCTTGACGTTGAGCATCGTTGAAGTAAGCAGGAACAGTAACAACTGCGCCAGTTACTTCTTCGCCTAGGAAGTCTTCAGCTGTTTTCTTCATTTTCTTAAGAACTTCAGCAGATACTTGAGGAGCAGCCATTTTTTGGCCTTGCGCTTCAACCCATGCATCACCGTTATCAGCTTTAACAATGTTAAAAGGCATGATTTCGATATCGCGCTGAACTTCTTCATCTTCAAAACGACGACCGATTAAACGCTTAATTGCGTACAGCGTGTTTTGAGGGTTAGTCACCGCTTGACGTTTCGCAGGTTGTCCAACTAGCGTCTCGCCTTCAGTGTATGCGATTACCGATGCTGTTGTTCGTTCGCCTTCAGCATTTTCTAGTACGCGTGGTTTGTCACCGTCAAGAACAGCAACACAAGAGTTAGTAGTACCTAAATCAATACCAATGATTCGACCCATCAGGCTTTCTCCGAATAAATTCTATTTAGTTTTTTGCTATACCCACTATGTGGGGGGTGGTAATCAGGGATTCAACCCTAATACACAAAATTAAAGTGCAAATGTATTTTGCTTTCGTATGCACCATAGATAAGGGCTGCAAACTGGTTTTCAAGGGAAATAGGTAAAATAAATCTAATTTTCCTCCTATCTTTCTACTTAATGATAAAAAGTGGCTTACCCCTTATCATTTAAGGTCGAAAGTTGGCACATTCACGAGCTCAACTTCACAAATGAAATCTCTGCCATATTCCATTTAACGAAAAAAAGACCTTCGCATGGAAGGTCTTTTTCAAATAGAGATTAGTAAAAAGCTAATGATTCAATACTATTATTGGTTCGCAATATTATTGATTGAGAATTAACTGGTAGAAGCTTGCTTGTGTGTAGTCACCCGCTTCCATACCACGCCATTCACATGCCGAGCTCGACTTCTTAGTGTTGCATTGGTTGTATGCACCCGCTTTGAAGTACATCCAATCTTGACCATAGCCAAGATCAACGTCGTGCCCCTGATATTTACCTTTCGCCAAATCAACATCATAGGTCTTCACAACGGGATCCGCTGAGTTTGGATTCTTAGTAAACGTTAAGTGCATGATGTTATCTTTAATATTTACATCATATGAAAACACTTCACCCAATTTAATGCCATCACTAGGATCAGAACTGCCCTTTTTCAAATTGTATTGACCAAATACGCATGGCGGATGTCTTTACGAAGTTTCTTACCGTTTTCGTCTTTCGCATTTTTCAGTTCTTTAGGCGGATTAAGTTCATAGTTCCACGTTAACGATCCATGTTCGTGCTCTGGTAATTTACGGTAAACAATTTTCAGAGGTTCATTGTCTGAGCCATGGATTTGACCAATAACGACTGAGAATGCGCCTGTTTTTTTATAGTTACCACTGGTGCTCACCTGATCAACAGAAAGCGTTGCTGTCATTTGCCCGCCGATAGAACCAAACTCTTCAGCATTTTTATGGCTTGAAATAGCAAAGTTATTACTCGGTGCAGAGTAGCTGTCAGATAGCATCGCTCTTAGCTCACTACGAGTGTTCTTGCTGTTCGGCGTTGTTGGTGCTTTATTCGGAGCCACGAAGACCATCGCTCCAGATTCTTTATCTGTATAGAACCATTCAGGGTGAGCGTAAGGGGTGTCTACATTCGACAATTCCTTCTTACCTATCTCTAGCGTTTTACCTTTTCTAGACCCTTCGGTAGTCAACTCAGGCAAGTTAATTTTCCACTTAGATAAGTCGAAGTTTTGCGCAGGGGCTTTTGTCGGATCAAGATTAAACTGTTGGCCGACATCGAGATTTGAAGCGAGAGTTGGAGTAGCGAAGAGAGCAGCCGTCAGTAAGCTAAGGTAAGACAACTTCATTATTTGGTTTCCTTTATATTGTCAGAATGTAGGTTCCCAAAAAGAATAAAATAATATTGTATTATTATTTGCGATCGAAGTTAAATATTGAAAACTGATGGTCGTTCCGGTTCAAATAAAGATAAACAATGAGACTTAACGCCAGCTCCTTCCTCTTTGATCCACTCACTCCTCTTTAACCAACTCATCCAATAGCACCAAAGCGCCGATCAGCAGACACAAAAAAGCCCCGCTCCAATTGGGCGAGGCTTCTAATTATCGAATTCTTAATTAAGAATTAAGCTTCTGCTTTCTTTAGCTCAGCTTCTTCGCTAGCTTCAACGCCGATTTCGTTTTCAGATTTCGCTACGATAGTGTTAACCGCAGTATCACCAACAACGTTAGAAGAAGTACAGAACATGTCACAGATACGGTCAACAGCAGCAACAATCGCTAGACCTTCTGGTGGCAAACCTAGTTGGTGTAATAGAACACCGACCATAACAACACCGCCACCAGGAACACCACCAGCACCGATAGACAGTAGCAAGATAGTTAGACCTAGAGTAAAGATGTCAGCAGTATTGATTGGCTGACCAAATGCGTTTGCGACGAACATAGTTGCTAGTGCGATGTAGATAGATACACCAGACATGTTCATTGTTGCACCTAGTGGTACACCGAAACCTGCCACTGACTTAGATACGTTCAGTTTGTCAGTTAAAGTACGCATTGTTACTGGAATTGTAGCGTTCGAACTTGCAGTCGATAGTGAGAAAAGGATTTGCTCACGAGTTGCACGTAGGAACTGCTTTGGAGAAATACCAGTGAATGAACCAACCATCATTGGGTAGAAGAAGAAAATCCAGAACACAAGCATTGCCACAACAAGCGCTACATAGCCAGCAACCGACATTAGCGTGTTTGCATCAAGTGTTGCACCTAGTTGGATCATCAGAGCAAATACACCGTATGGCGCAAGGCTCATTACTAGGCCGATAAGCTTCATCATGATTTCGTTAGCCATCTTGAATGTCTTGATAGCTGGGCCACCACGAGAATCAAGAGCTTGGATAGCAAGACCAGTCAGAATAGCCATGAAAATGATTTGTAGCATGTCGCCACTTGCAAATGCTTCTACAGGGTTGCTAGGAACGATGTTAACAACAAGAGAGAAGATATCTGGCGTTTCAGTTGTTGTAAGCGCAATTGTCTCAGAAACTGTACCCGCTAGATTCGCACCAGCACCCGGTTGGAAAATAAGACCAATCGTTAGAGCAGCAGAAATCGCGATGATGGTGTTAATAATGTAAAGACCAAAGGTTTTACCACCAAGACGACCAAATGAACGAATATCTTTTAGCTCAACGATACCGCAAACGATAGATACGTATACAAGAGGTACTACAAGCAACTTGATAAGTGATACGAACATACCACCAGCACCTTCAGCAGCGCCGAGTAGGTACGTATCAAAAATAGCAATGCCACTGAATAGGTACTGAATAGCAGTACCAATAATAAGGCCGGCAAACAAGCCTACAAAAATCTTACTTGAGAGCGATTTATCCATCGTTCTTCTCCAGTTTGTTGTGTTTAAAAATTGTACTTTTATAGTTATATATGCGACCAAAATCGCTATATTGCAGTGGATTTTACATACAAAGATAACAATTAAAAGCATTTATTTACAAAAACATTACAAGTGTGACATCAAAACATTTCCTCATTAACAACCAGTTTCATAATATAAAACTCTAAATCGTTGATCTGGATAAAATAAAAAGAACGATATTCTTAATGCGATTTTGATGACTATTTACGTAGACTCTCAAGTTACAGGCATAAAAAAAGAGAGGCATATGCCTCTCTTTTCATTTCACGTTAACCAGTGAATTATTTTGCCGCCGCTATTTTCTTACTTCACAATTGCAACAATCAACTGCTCAGCAAACGGCAACTCAATTACTTAGCAACCATTACCATTGCAGGGCGAATAACACGGCCGTTAAGCTCGTAGCCTTTCTGCATAACAAACATCACAGTATTTGACTCGTGGTCTGGGCTTTCTTGGATAGACATGGCTTGGTGGTATTCAGGATTGAATACTTCACCTTCAGGGTTGATCTCTGTAAGACCAAATTTAGCCACTGTGTCGACGAAAGTTTTGTGAGTTAGCTCAACACCTTCAAGAATCGGCTTAACCGCTTCGTTCTCAGCATCCGCAGCTTGTACTGCACGCTCTAGGTTATCGATAACAGGTAGTAGGCCTTCAGCGAATTTGTTTAGCGCGTATTTACGTGCTTTATCCACTTCTTGCTCAGTACGACGACGCATATTCTCAACTTCAGCCTTTGCGCGAAGAACAGAATCTTGCTGCTCTTTCACTTTAGACTCGCTAGAAAGCAGTGCAGCTTCTAGTTGAGCAATTTTTGATTCCTGCTCATCAGCCGCGTCTTCATTCAGTTCAGCTTCTTCAACTTTCTCAGCTTCAGCAATGATCTGATCTAGCTCTTCTTCGGTTACTTTGTTTTCTTCGTTGCTCATGATATCTCCAGAATTCGTTTTCAATGCAAGTGACTGGCGTATTTGCGCCTCAAATTGATATAAAACACTCGCATAGACGTTCAACTTGCCTTTATTATGGGGATGAAGAATTTTGATTCAAGCCTAATTCGTTTGGAAACCGTATGAAAAAGCCATTTGAAGTCATCGCCATTATTGGTAAACCTCGAGATCAGCAAGCAATTCAGACTCATAGAGAGATCTATCAGTGGTTAAGTACTGAGGGTTATCAAGTGTTTGTTGATGACAGACTCGCCACTATTTTAGACGATATCCCACAAGAACATTTTTCTAGCCTGATTGAATTGGGTAAACGTGCAGATCTCGCGATTGTAGTGGGTGGTGACGGAAATATGCTCGGTGCCGCTAGAATCTTGTCACGTTTCGATATTTCAGTCATTGGTGTTAACCGAGGTAACCTTGGCTTTCTAACCGATCTCAACCCTGAAAACTTCCAGAGCGCGCTTACTGATGTGCTAAAGGGAGAGTTCATGGAAGAAGAGCGATTCTTACTTGAAACTGAAATTCACCGTCATGGCCAAATAAAAAGCCACAATGCGGCACTTAACGAAGCCGTACTTCACCCCGGCCAAGTCGCACGCATGATCGAGTTTGAAGTGTATATCGATGACAGCTTTGCCTTCTCACAACGTTCTGATGGTTTGATCGTTTCAACCCCGACGGGTTCAACCGCCTATTCACTTTCTGGTGGTGGCCCTATTCTGTCATCAAGCCTCAATGCAATATCATTAGTGCCAATGTTTCCGCATACCCTTTCAAGCCGCCCACTAGTGGTTGATGGAAAGCGTCGCATCAAGCTTATCGTATCACCGGATAATCGCGGAACTCAGGAAGTAAGCTGTGATGGCCAAATCTCACTGCCCGTTTCCCCTGGCGATGAGATCCATATTTATCAAAGCCCGAATGTGCTCAAGCTGATCCACCCTAAAGACTACAACTACTATCATGTCTTACGTAACAAGTTAGGTTGGTCGAGTAAGCTGTTCTAACGAATAAACAGTTCTAAGAAAATAGTCTGTTCAAAGCCAACAACAAACCATTTTGAAAGGTTGACGACGTTCGTCAGCCTTTTTTATTGCCCGTAGAAACCTCGTCGGCCCTTATATTCCGGACACACTCCGTACCGTCACTCTCAAGAGGGAGGAGCGACTGAGTTGGGAATCTATAGTAGTTTCAGAGCCCTACGAACAGCATCAATTCTGAGAGCTGTCACAAAAAATTTTCACCTGTCGACTTTACTGTATAAAGAAACAGTATATACTGGGCTTATATACAGTATTGTTCAGTTATACAGGTAAATAAAATGCTGGCTCATTTAAGTGTTAATAATTTCGCTATTGTTAAGTCTTTACAGCTAGAACTCTCTAAAGGCATGACAACAATCACCGGTGAAACTGGTGCAGGTAAATCTATCGCTATCGATGCTTTAGGTTTATGTCTTGGAGGAAGATCCGATGCAGGAATGGTAAGACAAGGTGAAGATAAAACCGAAGTCAGTGCGGCTTTTTTACTTGAGAACAATCTGCATGCAACCCGCTGGTTAGAAGACAATGAACTACTTGATGGCGGTGAATGCATCCTACGTAGAACTATCTCTAAAGAAGGTCGCTCTCGTGCATTCATCAACGGTAGCCCCGTTCCTCTTTCACAATTGAAATCGCTAGGTCAGTTGTTGATCAACATTCATGGCCAACACGCGCACCATCAGTTAATGAAAAGCGACTATCAAATGGTGATGCTTGATCAATACGCTGGTCATTTGAACCTTTTGAAATCAACACGTAATGCTTACCAAGCATGGCGACAAGCAGATAATCACTTAAAAGAGTTACGTGAAAATAGCCAGCAAAACCAGGCTCAAAAACAGCTCCTTGAATATCAAATCAAAGAGTTAAATGAGCTGTCTATTGGAGAGGAAGAATATGAAGACCTCGAACAAGAGCATAAGCGCCTCTCCAATAGCGGAGAATTGGCCTCAACCTGCCAGCAGGCTATCGAGCTTATTTTTGAAGGCGAAGAAGTTAATGCGCTTAGTATTCTGCAATCGGCCAATCACTCCCTAATTCAATTAGCAGAGCTTGATGAACGGTTAGTTGATCTGCCTAACCTACTCTCTGAAGCCATCATTCAGATTGAAGAGACCAACAATGAACTCAGAACCTATCTAGACAGCATTGATGTCGATCCAGGCCGCATGGTTTACGTTGAAGAACGCTTCTCAAAAGTGATGTCGATGTCTCGTAAACATCACGTGTTGCCAGAAGATCTGTATAAACACCACCAAGATTTATTACAGCAAGTCGAAGCGCTTGATTGCTCAGATGAAAAATTGGATGAGTTAGAAAACGACGTCGAGAATCAATATCAGTCGTTCGTGACTAAGTCAGATAAACTTCATAAGTCACGAACTCGTTACGCGAAAGAGCTCAATAAGCTGATTACTCAGAGCATGCACGAACTCAGTATGGAAAAAGCGCAGTTTGCCATTGAAGTAAACAACACCAACACGCACCCATCGCCATTGGGTATGGATAACGTGACCTTCATTGTTTCAACTAACCCGGGCCAACCGATGCAGCCAATTGCTAAAGTAGCCTCCGGTGGTGAACTTTCACGTATTTCATTAGCGATTCAGGTGATCACTGCGCAAAAAGTAGATACACCAAGTCTAATTTTCGATGAAGTCGATGTAGGTATCAGTGGGCCAACCGCTGCCGTGGTCGGAAAAATGCTGCGTACGCTGGGAGAATCTACCCAAGTGATGTGTGTGACTCACTTACCTCAAGTGGCTGGTTGCGGGCACCAACAACTGTTCGTTGCGAAGAACACAAAATCAGGCAAAACAGAAACGCAAATGCATACATTGGATGACCAACAACGTATTTCAGAGCTTGCTCGCCTACTCGGTGGTAGCCAGATTACAGAGTCGACATTAGCCAACGCAAAAGAATTATTAATCGCAGCTTAAGTTAAACATTCAGCAAATTTCTGATAAATTACCGAAAATTCTTGGCAATTTTGCAACTTAATTCAAAATTGCCAGTCATAACAAGCTCAAAGCGCAAGGAGCTTTTTACTTCTTGCTGGAGCTTGTTTATTATCAGGCAGTATTTTAGCGAAGAAAGATCTCAGACTATGCGAATTAAAAAGTGGTTAGTTGCAGTTCCACTTGCACTAACAATGTTGACCGGTTGCTCTCTACTAGAGAAGTTGGTTTATCGAATTGACATCAATCAGGGTAACTATGTTGAACAAGAAGCTGTCGACCAGCTGAAGTTTGGCATGACAAAAACACAAGTTCGTTACGTTATGGGCTCACCTATGCTTATCGAAAATGGCTACCCAGATACGTGGTACTACATTTACCTCCACACAAAAGGCCATGAAGACTCGATTCAAAAAAATCTTGTTGTTAACTTTGATGCGACTGGCACCTTAGTAACGATCAATGGTGACTTTGAAGCCAGTGATGAGTTCTTCGAAAGCCTTCGCTAGCTTTCAACCAACGAAGCTTTCCCGTCGACAAAGCTATCAGCCGATAAAGTTATCAGTCGACGAAACTATCAGTCGACAAAGTATGAATCGCAAAAGCCTGCTCATGAGCAGGCTTTTTAATATCCGTTAACAAATTAATTTTCATCGAACTAACCAGCAGGTACAAAAAAGCTCGCCAATGCGAGCTTCTTTATCATTCAAATTTGTTTGGTATTACGATTTAGCAGCCGCCGCTTTTGCTTGCTCTGCACGCTTACGTCGAATCTCTTTTGGATCGGCCAGTAGCGCTCGATAGATTTCGATACGATCTTTATCTCGAACGGTTGCATCCAACTTAACGTTGCGGCTGAATACACCCACTTTATTTTTCGCTAAGTCGATCTCTGGATACAATTCTAAAACACCCGACTGCGCAATAATCTCTTCAACGGTCGCGTTCTTATTCACCACCAAGGTAAATACACGCTGCTCATGTGGAAGCGCAAACACAACTTCTACGTGGATCATATCGGATTCAATAGTCATGGCTTAGTAAACCTGTTTAGCTCGTTGAGTAAAAGCACTGACCATATTGCTCGTCAGCTCATTGAAAATCTTACCAAATGCCATTTCTATCATTCGACTAGAAAATTCAAACTCTAGTTTAAGCTCGACCTTACAAGCTTGGTCGTCTAGTGGAGTGAAATACCAACCACCCTGCAGCTTTTTGAACGGACCGTCCACCAGCTCCATTAAGATCTCAGCACCATCTGCCATTCGATTTGACGTAGTAAATGTTTTGCTGATACCAGCTTTAGAGACATCAACCGAAGCCACCATCGCAGAATCTGAAGATTCGATCACACGAGAACCAGAACATCCTGGCAAAAACTCAGGATAACGAGCAACATCATTGACCAAGCTGAACATCTGGTCGGCACTAAAAGACACTAATGCTGAACGAGTAACCTTTGGCATATAGACTCCTGTTAAAGACAGCGTTACATTAACACAAACTGCAATTTTAATTGTATTGGGCCAGAGCGCAAATAAAAAGGATTCCCCATCTAGGGCGCATTCCGTATAATGAGGCCATTATGGCAAAGAATAAATCAAAATCAAAAGCCGGTAGTAATACCATTGCGCTTAATAAGAAAGCTCGCCACGAATATTTCATCGATGATGAGATAGAAGCGGGGCTTGAGCTACAAGGCTGGGAAGTAAAATCCCTACGTGAAGGCAAAACCAATATCGCAGAAAGCTACGTATACATCAGAGATGGCGAAGCATTCATCAGTGGTATGACGATTACTCCGCTAACTCAAGCGAGTACTCATATCGTGGCGAACCCAACACGTATTCGTAAACTATTAATGTCGAGAAAAGAGCTCGACAACCTTATCGGTCGTATTAACCGTGAAGGCATGACACTTGTCGCAACCGCGCTTTACTGGTCTCGTTCTTGGGCTAAGGTAAAAGTAGGCGTAGCGAAAGGTAAAAAGCTGCACGATAAACGTACTGATATGAAAGAAAAAGATTGGGCGAGAGATAAAGCACGAATTATGAAGAGTAATTTGCGTTAATTTTAAGCACTTAAACGCACAGTGCTAGACAGGCTAAGCTTTTCTGGTACTATGCAAATAACACTTGGGGCTGATTTAGGATTCGACAGGAATTTTGAAGTCTGAGGTGCATGCCGTGGGGCGGTTGGCCACGTTAAAAGCCGCAAAAAAATAGTCGCAAACGACGAAAACTACGCACTAGCAGCTTAATAACCTGCTCAGAGCTCTCTTACCCTAGCTTCCGCTCGTAAGACGGGGACCAATAAGAGATCAAACCCAAACTAGCTAGCGCGGATTCTCCCACCTGAGAGGAAAAGCGCGAATAACAATTCAGGTTAGCCTTTAACTAGCGTGTCGGTTCGCAGGTTGCTGGTGAAATTAAAGATCGACTAAGCATGTAGTACCAATGATGAATGATTTTTGGACGCGGGTTCAACTCCCGCCAGCTCCACCAAACGTTTGGAAAGGGCCAACTCGAAAGAGTTGGCCCTTTTTTTTGCCTAAACATTAGGTACTTAAAATCATAAATCGACCCAATCCATTGATATTAAAACAAATATAGAATTAATAAAAAACCACACACTCCAACGTAGAAGTATGTGGTCATTTAAAATAGTTCTATTGCAAACCTAAACGAGATCGATTTAGAGGTTAATCCATATCACCCAACAAGTAATCTTCATCGCTGCTCACTACTGCACCGTGCTTTAAGAAGTTCTTACCTAGGATCATGCTGTATTCAAAGCGAGAGCGATCTTGAAGATTTACCCTTACCTCTTTCTCTAAGTCACCTAACTTAACCTTCATTTCGACGACAGGGCGAATGTTCACCTTCTCGCCTTTCTTGGCTTTAATGCGCATGACATCAATCACTGGCTTGGTGAACTCTTGCTTATCGCCTTGGTTGTTTTGGTAGGTAAAACTCACCATGTCTTGGCCATCTTTCTTAAATCGCTTGATATTGACTGCATTCATTGAGCTGACATCCGCGCCAGTGTCTAGCTTGGCAGGGAATTTCATACCGTTCACTTCAACAACTTCTATATGCCCTACTTTAAACAAAGGCTCCGATTTCAAAAGATAGTCAGAACGAGTATTCACATATACCCCATCTTTCGCCATCTTCTTACCTAAGACGAAGTAAGCCTCTTTTTCATTAGTGTTCAACACGTCGATAGCAAACTCTTGTTGGCGAACTTTACCAGCGCCTAAAAACTCACCACTAACAACTGGGCGAACATCTTCACCGACTCGAAGCTTTTTAATTACTTTCTTAATGACTTTCTGTTGTTCACCATTCGCATCAATAAGGAAAAATTCAACGGACGTATCTTTGCCCTTTCCTGTCATTTCAAAACTATCAACCTTTAGCAAAGGCGTGTTTACGGTGAATGAGGCAACTGCCTTCATAGGGAAACCATCTAAGGTGATACCTTCCTCCGGTGAGATAATCAACGGCTCACTCTTTTTCGCAACCTCGCTGAAACTCTCAGAACCTTTAGAGAGAATATTTTCAGCGTTGGTATCAATCATGAAAAGTTCGCTAGCGGTGCTCGTTCCAAACCTCAACTGTGACGCACTGCTAGAACGGTCACGTAAGTAAACTAGAACATCTCGTGTTGTGTTTTCATCGAGTTGGACGGGCACATACACTAAAGGTCTCTTCTTACCGCCCACACTCAACATACGAACTAATGGCAGTGTCATCTCTTTTTGCTTGCCGTCATTGTCGACCATATCAAACGTGACTTCGCTGTTTTTCTTGTCAACATCGATATTTTTTGAATGCAAAATGCTGTAACGATTCTTTAAAGAGAAGGTCGCATTCATTGCCATTCCCGAGATAGACACTACCTCTTTTCGACCTACTACTGTCGCGTTTTCCTGCTCTTGCAAGTAGTCATAGCCCGCAAACACTAAAGCGTTATCAGCAAGAAAGGTTTTGCCAATCAGCACTGGTGCTGAAAAATGGCTTCTGTCGGTAAGGTTAACGTCTGTTTTTAATTCTTGATCCGCAATGGTGAGTGACATTTTTACGGTGGGACGAAGTAAAGGTGTGCTGCTGGTGCGGCTACGTATCATGCTGACACGCTCTAAAGGCGCTTCGATTAATACCATATCTCCCGTGCGCGGATTTTGAACTTTAAAAGACACCACAGCTTCATATTTCGCAAAGGTACTGCCATTCCAATCATCGTAATCAACATCGGAATTGTTCAACAGGTCTTCGGTTAATGCCGCCATCAGCTCTTTGTCTTTAAGATTCTTGTAATCGGCATTTGTACTCTTCACATGAATGTCTTCAGCGTGCATAGAGGTGGTTTCTGCACCAGTATCGATTTTACCAATGAAAGGAACGTCTTTTAGCCCTTGAACGCTAGATAGGTACACGTTCTCTGTACGGCCTAATACCGCCTTACCATCGAGTTCGTAAGTAGGGTTTTGCGTGGTAGGTGAAGTATCAGTAGCCAAAGCATATTGTGAAAAAAGTAGCGTACTTAGAAGAGTTAGAGCCAAAGGTATCTTTTTCATTAGTTGGTCCGTTGTGATCAGTTCACTAATAATACTGGCGTTTCGGCGAAGAGTTCCCCTACCAGTACAGGTTCTCACATAACGTTAACGCTATGAGTTTTTCAATGACAAACCGATGACTTTGCAGAGCATTACCTTGTCGATTATTGACTAATGGATACCCAATAACCTTTTCAATGCTTGATGTTACATTGGAGAAATGAATATAAAAAAGGCCAACGACATACGTTGACCTTAGCTATTCGAAACACACCTTAAGCAGGCTTAACTTGCTAAAACACAAACGGTTCTAGATAAACATAGCACTAAAAAGTCCCGACTGTTTTCTTTGCACAGATAGCTCGAGCTTTTTCTGCATCCTCACCTTTATTTTTTGAATAACTTTTATTCTTATTAAAACATTGGCGATAAGATTCGATGTAACGCTCAAATAGCACTTTAGCTTCAGATTGCGGTTTAGAAAGCAGTTGGTTAACGAATTTTTTTGAGCCGACCTCAAAATGCTGAGTATCGATTGGGCTATTCCAATCCCCTCCCCAGATCATAAATCCGTGATGGGCGAAAAGCTCAACCACATCTTCTGCCATGCCTCTTCGTTCAATTTCATCTCTTGCACGAAAGCGAGTACGATTCACATAGCTTGTCGCAGATTGTGAAGGCTTTACCGTGATTTTTCCGTGGCTATCGAACTCTAAGAAAGGGTTTTGAACTGGGTTGATGTCTATCGCCACACCATAGGCATGTTTCGACCAACCCCCTCCGCCAGTAATAGGACGAGCGTTAAACGCACTGCTGTTGTTCGCGTCCATTGAGGCGTTATCGTCACCTTTGAATTCACGCATTAAGCGAGCAGAATGAAGAGGGAAAGTGCGCTGTTTAAGCTCTGAAAAGATTTGTTCAACAGCAGGCGCAATAACATCAAGCACGATCATATTGCCCTGTTGCATTTCCCCTTTGAAATTAATGAAATCGAAATCCACTTTGGATAGTCGCTCACAACCAACAGGCGCACCATTACTCAAAACATTGTTCTTTTTCATCATGTCGCATTGCCATTGAGATATAGGGGCAACTTGAGCATAACTCACTGCACTGAGCAAAGTGGCCAGACAGCCGACAATAAAACGTTTCATATCAAAGACTCAAAAATAGTAAGAGTGAAAAGTAGCAGAAGTTGGAAAGTAACATATTAAGCCAAGTTGAGCGCACGCTTTGTTAGCGCGTTTTGTCCCAATAAACAATCTCTCGAACTCGACCATTCTGATCCTTATCAACTTCTCCACCAACATCAGAAGGCTCTGGTAAGGTCGATAATTGCGGAGCGTAATAGGCAACCAACATAAGTACGAACGCATCGTAAATATCGTCTATCGCGACGTCTTTACGCTTGGTATTTGAAATGGCCAACGACAAGCCGTCACACCATTGGGGGGCGAGTTGCTGAATAATAGAAAGCCGTTCCTCTTTGCCTTCTTGTGTTCGTTTGGAAAACGTCGCGGTTCACCTTTCAAAGCTGCAAACACCACCTCAGGATGTGATTCCCTGATAGAAAGATTGGGATGAGTTTCAATGAGCTCATCAAGCTCACGGATCTTAGGCACAATTCCCCAAGTCTGTTTAGAAAACTTCTTATCAAGCTTCTCCACATTGGCATCACACGCTGCAATATAATCAGTTTGGTAAACCGCCTCACGACACGGTACCGGAAACACTGAAGAACCACGCTTGCTGGTGAGAAAACGCCTTGCTGCTTTGTCGCATAATCTATCCGGAGTCTGTGAATCGCTAAAACCAATTGGCATATCGATTAACGTCGTCGAACCTGCAAGTTCATCAACCAACTCATCGAGCGTGTTTACCACTTTATACGCTGGCACCGCGTTATCAGAGACAATCCAAGCGATCCAACCCGCCTTGCAGCCATCAATTCCGATGTATTTCATTGTGTTCTCAAATTACGAGCTCATGTTATTTACGTACTGTCTCTAACTATCGGCTTTGAATCAACTTAACTCCGGTGTATATGCCCACAATAATACTCAACACAGAAAAAACACCCGCCAACGACAGCACAGGCATCGCCACTAACAGCTGAGTATCGTTCCCGCCACCAGCCATTACTGCTCCAAACCCCATAAGTACACCAGCAACCAAATGTTTGCCCAATCGACGTATAGAGCTCAACCTCAAAGAAAAAGACCCAGTAAATAACGCGGCGCTGACCATGCCAACCAATAGCATGGCCATTAATATAAAACGCTCGCTGCTTGGCCAATCTTCAACTTTTCCATGCCAGAGTGAAGTACCCATTGATTTCAATAACCCACTTGGCGTCCAATGCGGTTCATACAAGAAAACAAAGCCCGCCATTAACCCAATCCCTAACATTGAGAACCATAACTTGCGATTTATCGCATTCATGAAGTAGCAACTCACCACAATAATGAACGAAATGATCCCAAGGAATGTATATCGGGAAAAATCAGATAATACCAACCGAGCCCCTTTTAACTCCGTAGGCAACACTGGAGCAAACAACAACCATGCGATGAACCACCCTAATATGGTCGCCAACATAACCACTTCACCACGAGCTAAGCGGCTCACCGTAGAGACGCCACAACCACTATTAATTGCCGCTCCAATACCAAATAGAAAACCACCAAACAGGGAAAACAGACTCGGCCAAAACGCAGAAGATAACGATCGCCCTTCCACTGCCGATCCTAATGCCATAAACACCCAAGCCAATGAGCCACTAAACACAATCGCGACAATCAACATTGGTGATCCGTTTGTCGCCTCTTTAACTCCCCGAACCATACAAAGGCCGGTAGTTTGGGCGAGATATCCCACCAGAAAAATGCAGAGCAAAGCGAGAGTAAACAGCATATACAGCCTCCGAATTGCGTTGATTTTATTATTGTCGTTGGTTAAATATAGTCAGAAGCCCCAATAACAGCGTGCAAGGACAAGCCTGAACAGGGATAATTGTTTTGATAATTAAACCAACCTCAAGCACCCAGCCGATAAAAAACTAATGACCACATACTCACACATAGACATCCCATTTAACCTGCGCCACACCTGTTGGTTTTGTGGTGAACCTTCCAATGACGTTGTTGAATTCCCTAAGACTGCACAGGCTATCGCCAAAATAGACCATTCACCAATTGCACTGCCAGCTTGTAAGGAGTGCGCAAATGTTAAGTATGCAAAGGATCTAACTTCGATTTGGGCTGTGCGCGATCAGATAAAACACGCACTCATCGATAAGTACGCAAAGCACTTAGGGATTGGTGAAAATTGGACGGAACAAGAGCTTATTGATTCTGACTTTTCAGGTTCGACACTTGGCGGGTTTGGGCGCAGTGCTTGGAAGATGTATCAAATAGCCAAGCAACGAATAGACTATAAAGGTTGGCCTTTGTCGGTTGATGACATTGTAATCGAGGCCTACGACGAAACCAGTGGCTTTGAATTTGACGGTACTCGTTATGCTTCAATCAATTCGTGTATCGATTATTTCACTAAGGCTGCGGGCGTAGACAAAGAGCTGCTATCGCAACTTGTCGACATAGTTTCAACAGACCGTTTTAGCTACGCACTGCGAATCGCCAAGCTGAACAAGAATGTCTCTAATACCAAACGCTTAGAGATCATCGAAGAGGTGTTACAGCAAGAGTCTGAACAAGAAGAGATACAGCTGGAGCAAGCCAACTCACTGTTCAACCCAAATGTCGAAGAGGTCAGCATTTCAGGTTCGACGGCTCCGGTGTTCGCTATTCAATGGGCAATGATGAATAACGTTAAAGATTTAGCTCACCTTTGTTCACTCGAAGATGATTATTTTGACTATTTCGAACATCTTGGTGGCCCTGCGGCTTTCATGTCTTATAACGGCTTACAGCTCTATTTAGAGTCGCGTCAAGATCCTGAATGGGTAGAAAAGTCGGATCCAAATAAACAGTATTGGTGAACATGCCTCGCTACTGGTGAACACGTGTAAGCTCGATGATCGTGTCAAACACCCATTGTTAGTCCTTGTTTTATATAAAGATCTAAAAACAGAACCCTATAACAGTTAATTGTTGCAATTCGGTTAAATAGAGTGAAAACTTCAAGCATCTAAAACTATTTAATCACTGCAATCTTGCGGTGAGTAAGGAGTGAATTGTGCTTGCTGTTCTTCGTATAATTTTGGCTACGGTGTTTATTATTTTCACCACCCTCTGTGCTTTTGTTTACTGCTTGTTTAGCCCCAAGAATCCCAAGCATGTGTACGTTTTCTGTCGTTGGTTCAACCAGCTACAAAAGATCGTCGGTGTAAAACTGGTGCAGCGCGGCCTAGACAATGCGCCAACGTCAGAAAAAAGCGTCTACATATCTAACCACCAAAGCATATTAGACTTTGTGACTGACCCAGGGATGCTAAGGCCTCGTACCGTTTCTTTAGGTAAGCGTGATTTGTTGTATGTGCCTTTCTTTGGTCTGCTGTATTGGATCACCGGTAACATCATGATTAACCGTGAAGACAAGTCCAAAGCACGCGATACGATCAAGCAAGTGGCAGAAGCGATTCATCAGCGAGATCTGTCTGTTTGGGTTTACCCTGAAGGAACGCGCAGTAAAGGGCGTGGACTACTGCCATTCAAAACGGGCGCTTTTCGGATGGCTATTGAAGCCGGCGTGCCTATCACTCCGATGTGTACCAGCACCACACACAATAAGATTGACCTCAACCGAGTTAATAACGGCATTGTGATAACCGAGATGCTTGAACCTATCGATGTGTCTGGATACAAGCTCAGCGATGCAAGAGAGCTGGCCAATCGCTGTCACACAATCATGGCAGAAAAAATAGCAGAGCTTGATGACGAAGTAGCTCGTTTAGAGGCGCAACAAAATCCAGAGTTGGATTCAGACCGTTCTTCTGCGCGTTAATAAGGTAGCCACAGAGGGAACAGGAGCTAACTCGCAACGAATACACTGAGTCATCGCTCAGTTACTTAAAAAGACACTCAACGATCGCAACTCTCATTGTTCTTGTTTTACATGCCGGCGCTTATCCGCAAAATAAAAACAGGCGTTAATGGCTTTATAGATCAATGGGAGTAAACGATGGAAGTGATTCACCATGGTGGCAAACATACCGTCACAGGATCTTGTCACGAATTAAGAGATTCAGGCCAAGCGGTGCTCATCGATTGTGGCCTTTTTCAAGGTTCAGATCTTCAAGGCAAAAAGCTTCAAGGTTCGGACGCACGTCCTCTTAATATTGAATTTGAAACTTCCCACCTTAACGCTCTGCTGCTGACCCATACTCACATTGATCATATTGGCCGATTACCTTGGTTACTCGCCAGTGGATTTAACCAGCCAATTTATTGTACGCAAGCCACCGCCGAACTCGCTCCTTTAATGATTGAGGATGGGTTAAAACTACAAGGGCTCAGCAATAAACAATCGAAGCTGATACTCAAAAAGATTCATTCGTTGATAGCCCCCAAGCCTTACGGGGAATGGTTTTCCATCACGTCCACACAGCAAAACAACGGAAAGGGCCACCATAGGCCAAATAGTCTGTATGCCCGTTTTCAACCTGCGGGGCATATCTTAGGTTCGGCCTATATAGAGATTAAGTTACCAAGCCAAGAGGTCGTAGTCTTCTCTGGCGACTTGGGCCCAACTAACACACCACTTCTGCCCGATCCTCTGCCACCACAACAAGCCGATTACCTATTTATCGAATCAACTTACGGCACCAGTACACATGACGATATTGCAACGCGATCGGAGCGCTTGAAGGCGATCATTGATCGTTCGCTGCTTGATGGTGGCGTTATTTTAATTCCGGCTTTTAGTATCGGTAGAACGCAGGAGCTGTTGTTTGATATCGAACACCTGATCTTTGAGCATCAACTCAGCAGCGATATTCCTATCATCCTCGATTCACCTATGGCAGAAAAGGTGACGCGATCCTACCGACGCTTTAAAGACTTATGGGGGCAAGAAGCCAAGCAGCGCCTAGAGCTGAAACGCCACCCACTCGCTTTTGAGCAATGCATTACCGTTGATGGACATAGAATGCACAAGAAAATCGTTAATCGCCTTAAGTCGACAGGTGAACCCGCAATTGTGGTCGCAGCTTCTGGAATGTGTCAGGGCGGCAGGATAATGAACTACTTATCCGCCTTGCTTCCCGATAAACGAACCGATGTGATTTTAGCGGGCTATCAAGCACACGGAACGCTCGGACGAGAGCTGCAACAAGGCGAAATGCAGGTTTCTATTGATAACAAAGACGTTGAGGTCAATGCTCAAATTCATGGCATGTCTGGCTATTCTGCTCATGCAGATAAAGAGGACCTCAATCGATTTATAGAAGGAATAGCCGTTCCGCCAAAAGAGGTGCATTTAATCCACGGCGAGCCCAATACTCAGTCTTACTTTGCTCAAGAATTGGTTAAAAAAGGATTTACGGTCGTTTAAAACAGGTGATTAATTCGTAGCTTATGATTACGAAAATCCTTGCAAAAATCTTTAAAACCACTACTGACACTTTACACAATACAGCACCTTAAACCTGCCTACTTTCACTATATTGGTGATATATTCTTGCTTACTCAGCGCTCTCATGGCTTATCAGTCGTTAGTGCTGAACGGCGTTTCCGCTCATTTTTCTTCTATTCTCCCTTCTGTCGCACATTGCAAGTTTCGAACCTTTGTCTTAATCACTATTTATTCACTTGATGAAGCACAACCAAATAGTACTAGTTGCATATAAATCCAAATAAGACAATTACCGAATTAGAACTAAGCGTTAACAAACCCCCTCTGTAACTTGCTTTATGTCACAGTAATCCTAATGCGCAGTTAAATAATTTAACACTTGGGTTACAAGTGAAGTATTGTGTTGTTCGAAAAACAATCATAAGTAAAACTAACAGGGAAAATACTCATGCAGTCATTCGTTGATTTTTTGAATGGAATAATCTGGAGCCCAGTACTTATCTACCTATGTTTAGGTGCAGGTCTGTTCTACTCCATCATGACTCGATTTGTTCAAATCCGTCACTTCTTTGAAATGTGGCGCTTGTTACTATCGGGTAAAAGCTCAGAAAAAGGCATCTCGTCTTTCCAAGCTCTAGCCGTTTCGCTATCTGGCCGAGTAGGTACAGGTAACATTGCCGGTGTTGCTGCCGCTATCGGTTTCGGTGGCCCAGGTGCAGTATTCTGGATGTGGGTTGTAGCCTTCTTTGGCGCCGCGACTGCTTACGCAGAATCAACGTTAGCGCAAATATACAAAGAAGAAGACGAAGGCCAGTTCCGTGGTGGTCCGGCTTACTACATCGAAAAAGCGATGGGTCAAAAGTGGTACGCATGGATTTTCGCTATCTCGACTATTTTTGCATGTGGTATTTTACTTCCAGGTGTTCAGTCAAACAGTATTGGTAATGCTGTAGAAGCTGCATTTGGCTCAGGAGATATGATTGAAACAGCTATCGGTACATTCAGTTTTGCTAAAATTTTCACTGGTACTGTTGTTGCTATCATCCTTGCTTTCATCATCTTTGGCGGTGTTAAACGTATTGCGAACTTCACACAAATTGTTGTTCCATTCATGGCATTGGCTTACATCATTATCGCGTTCGTTATCATCTTGCTAAACATCGGCCAAGTGCCCGCTGTTTTCGGAATGATTCTTGGCGATGCATTCACACCTATGGCGGGCTTTGGTGCTGCAATTGGTTGGGGTGTTAAGCGTGGTGTTTACTCAAACGAAGCAGGTCAAGGTACAGGCCCTCATGCGGCTGCGGCGGCAAATGTCGATCACCCAGCTCAGCAAGGTTTGGTACAAGCGTTCTCTATCTACATTGATACTCTTCTAGTATGTTCTGCTACAGCGTTCATGATCATCATCACTGGTGCTTACAACGTTCACGGTGGCGCTGAAGGTGTGTTCCTTGTTCAGAACCTAGCAGCAAACATTGGTGCGAATGGTCCTGTATTTACACAGCTTGCTATTGAAAGTGCACTACCAGGCATTGGTAAGCCGTTCATCGCATTTGCTCTGTTCTTCTTCGCATTTACAACGATTCTTGCTTACTACTACATCGCAGAAACAAACATTGCTTACCTACGTCGTACCATCAAGATCCCTGGCATGATGTTCGTACTTAAGCTTGTTCTTATTACTGCTGTTTTCTATGGCACAGTTAAAACCGCAAACCTTGCATGGGCAATGGGTGATGTTGGTGTTGGCTTGATGGCATGGTTAAACATTGTTGGTATTCTGATTATCTTCTTCATGTCGAAGCCTGCGCTTAAAGCTCTAGCCGACTACGAAGAACAACAGAAACAAGGCGTAACTGAGTACACATTTAACCCTGTAAAACTTGGCATTAAAGGTGCTACTTACTGGGAAGAGAAGTACAAACGTAAGACAGGTAAATCTCCAGAAGCAGAAGCTGCAGACGGTAAACCTGTAGAGCAACCATCATCTTAAGATTGCTTTAGCAAGCAAGATTATTTTAACAAGTAAATTGCTTTAACTAACGCGATACATAACGCATAAAAAAGGGGTTAGCCATTTCGGCTAACCCCTTTTGTTTTATTCATAACCAATAAACGGCTTATAACAAACTAACTGTTCCCGAGTTAGAGTATTAAGCAGCGATTTCTTGTGTTGCCATTTGAGGTGCTTTCTTCTCACCGATAGGCAGTACTGTACGGCCGTATTCGTTGTTGATTACTTGTGCCATTGCAAAGTAGATAGCCGATGCGCCACAGAAAATACCTTCAAAACCAGCGATAGTGCCGATTAGTTCACTGCCAGTGAAATCACGAGCTGCAAGTAGGAAGAACAGGATCGTTAGTGAACCGAATACTACTTGCTTCGCAACTGGGTAACATAGAGAACCGATGAACATGAAGCCTGTGAAGATGCCCCATAGTAATAGGTACCACCCCATGAATGCAGCAGGGCTTGCTGGAAGGCCCATGTAAGGCATCACGATCAAACCAACTAGAGATAACCAAAATAGGCCGTATGAAGTAAATGCTGTCGTACCGAACGTGTCACCACGTTTGAAACACATAGTGCCCACGATAACTTGGCTCAAACCACCGTAAAAAATACCCATTGCAAGAATCATAGAATCGATTGGGAAGAAACCTGCGTTGTGGATATTAAGAAGAATGGTGGTCATACCGAAACCCATTAAGCCTAGTGGCGCTGGGTTAGCTAGTTTGGTGGACATTGCGAATTTACCTTATTAAAGTGGTTGATTAAAAAAAAACGATAAAAATTATCAGAAAATTTTAATATATAAACCGTACAACTAGGTAATCCAGTTATCGCAAACTAAGATTGTACAAATGATCTTATGGAAAATTAGTTTCATAACCAGCCTGTTTAATTCACCGAGACTATCAATAAACAAATTCCCTATCACGCTCGTTGCCCACTGTAGGGAATGACGAGAGAGGTAAGTGTCGAGGCAATTAGATAGAGGCTGGTGCTACATTATTCCAGAATCGAGGGGCGAGGTACTGGTATCTACTCTTCGATATAAACTCTTACGGCACATACAAGAGATTCCCTATCACGTTCGTTCCGCACTGTAGGGAATGACGCGTGAGGTAAGTGTTGGGGTAATTAGATAAAAGCTGGGGCTACGTCATTCCAGAATCGAGGGACGAGATATCTGGAATCTCGCCCTCTTCTGTAATCTTAAATTACGCTTGTTGAGTTTTAGAATCAGACACTTGAGATTGAACTTCTGAAGAAGCGTTTTTACTCGCATCGCGTTTAGCTAACAGAGTCACAAGGATAAGCTGAGCAACAAGAGCGCCCAGCACAACCAATGCACTTCCAGTAAAGCCAGCCACTACAAAACTAACCAAAGCGATGGAGCCGTTCATCAACGCATAAGGAAGCTGTGTCTTAAAGTGTTCAAATTGATCACACCCTGCACCTGTTGAGGAAAGAATGGTTGTTTCAGAGATCGGTGAACAATGGTCACCAAACAAACCACCAGACAACACAGCTCCAATTGCGACGAGTAGCGGTGCATCGATCGCAATAGCGGTTGGAATGACCAATGGCATCATAATCGCGAAGGTTCCCCACGACGATCCAGTAGCGAATGAAATGATAGCCGATAATAAAAACGCAACCGCAGGCACTAACCAATATGGAAAGCCGCTCTGTGCTTGCTCTGCAATATAAGCCGCCGCACCTAACTCTTTACCTACCGTACTTAACGCCCATGCCAGTACCAAGATGATCGCTACGGGCATCATGTTTCCCATGCCTTTTAAATACACTGAAACACCATCAGACAGCTTTCTTACACCGTAGTAAGCCATTAGCGAGATCAAAGTAATCGCCGCAAAGAAATAAGCCGATGATAAAGCCGCTCTGAATGATGAACCCGCGACCTTTTGAAACGGGAAGCCTTGTGGAACTAACATGGTACACAACACCACCAGCATCACTAACAATGGAGCCCAAACAAAAGATGCCTTTGCATTTTTATGCGAGAACGGATTCAGTGAGTCGTTATTCACGCCAGTATCGATTCCCGCTTGGCAATCACGCTCGGCTTTTGCCATTGGCCCAAAGTCTAAACCTTTAACGGACACTAACGGGACGATGAAAATCGCTAGGAATGCGTAGAACTGAAAAGGAATCGCACCGATGAAGGCATCCCAATCAGACATGTTGACATTCAACGCCGTGAATTCTTTTTGAATCAGACTCATGATGTAAACGCCCCATCCAATGAAAGGGATAAGAATAGCAACGGGCGACGAGGTTGAGTCGATGATGAATGCTAGCTTCTGTCTTGAGAGTTTCAGTTTATCGAAAAGGGGACGAAAAACAGGGCCAACAATTAACGGAGTACCTAAGTCTGAGAAAAATATAACGATTCCACCCAACCAAGCAGACACTTGAGCTTGGCATTTGTTGCTTACCCATTGAGTCACTCGCTTTGCAAACGCAACACCACCGCCCGACTTCTCCATCAGAGCAACAAAGCCACCGATGAACACCAACAGCATGATCACACCTGCGTTATAGCTGTCGGTAAGTTGAGGGACTAAGTAACCTTTCACCATGGTACCAAACGTATCAAGAGGATTAAGTTCGCTAAACATACCAGTGAGCATTGCTACACCACTCAATACGCCAGCAAAAAGGCCAATCACCACATTCCTTGTCGCCAACGACAACACCAAAGTAATCACAATGGGGATGAGTGACGTGATATCTGTCTGTTCCATAGGTACACCTTAACCCTAAAATTAAAAGAATAAATATAAATTAAAATTGAATATAAATTCACACCACTCATTTGTACAGAACTTTATCCTCTAACTGGATAATTAGTCTTTAAATACGCTTCAACATAGCCAAATAGACCAATAGCCCTCCTTAGATAGCCAAGTTCGAAACGAAAAAAAGCCGAAAGTAGAAACTTTCGGCTTTTGATTATTTATATCATTATGATCGTACTACTGAACTCGTCGGTTAGATCGCTTTTCAGTATTCAGACGATCAATTACAGCTAATTTCATCCCAGAACCAATTCGACTGAACAGGGCTTTCCCATACACCTGGGCCGTTTTTAGCCACGAAACACTTGCCGTTATGCGTCACTTTATCACCGTTACTCACTTGGCTAACGCCCGCTTGCCATGTGATAAACACCGATGGGTCAACGATGACAGGCGGCTCAGTAACAGGCGGTTCTGTGATTGGTGGGTCAACAGGTGTTGGGTCTACCGGAGCAGGATCGACAGGCACAGGGTCAACTGGCGGCGGATCTGTCACTACTGGTGGTGTTGGCTCACCCGCTACTAATTTCCAAGGGCCGCCATTGGCAGGGTCATCCCCTTGTGTCCACCATTTCGCTTCGTAGGTTGCACCGTTGTGAGTCACTTGGTCACCCGCGTTATAAACCTTCGTCGCACTCCAACCGTTACCACCGGGATCAGTACCAGGGTCTACCGGATCAAGCTTGTCGACCACTTTCACTTCAGGCCAGCTCGCATGAGAACCATAAAAGTTGGTCACACACTTCTCGTAATCGCCAGCCACCAGCGCTGAATATGCCGTTTGGAATCCAACCAACTCACATTCAAATGAGTAGCCTTCTGGGCGGTCTGCGTAGTATTTCCAGTTCCCATCCCAGTTGGTGTACAACACATCGGTCGCGCCGTTGAGATTCAAGCTTCCGTAAGGCGTTTGCTGCCAACAAGTATTGGCTTCATCCGCTTCTACAGGAATTTCATAGTGCGCAGCTAACCCTTCCCAATAACGAATACGGTTAACAGGTTGGCCTTTGTCTTTATTTTGCTCACCACACTCGATACCGCCATTAATCACGTTGATCGTGGTACCAAATCCATAGCCAATTCCCGCATCCAATTCGCGCTGAGAGGGTGTCCAAGTACGGTCGATCACGTGCAGCATTGCTGGTTTAGGTGCTTGAGGAGTAAGGAAGAACCAGATAGCAGAAGCCAAGTTCAACCATGAATCAGCGACTAAGCCCGGATTATTCAGTAACACCGTTGCATCGCCATCAAACATCACTTCAGAGAAAGCGCCGTAGTTAAAATGGTAAGAAAGCTGTTTAGCACCACGCCCAAAGTAACCCTGCCCAGCGGCACAAGGCCAACGTGCATTCTGCCAATCGTTCTGACCACAACCCGTGGTGTAACCTTCTTGACCTTCAGACCAACCCATTTCACGAACATGTACCAGCGCTTGTTGCCATTCTTCTAGAGCTAATGGGTTATCGGAGGTGTTATCTATCGCTATGTGCCCGCCCGTCTCTTGTGAGAAGTGAGCAAATGCCGTGACAATGGATTTCTTACAGATAGCGTCGGAGTCGCGGCCATCGGTGTACTCTCCACAGAAGGCTGGGAATTTGCCAATCGCACGTAAGAAACGGGTGTATGTGTATTCTGGCGCCGCCATTTGAGTGAGGAAATCCCATTCAGATTGAGGGAATACACGCTCCACTCGTTTCACGTTTTCAGGGTTAGAGGCTAAGCCCGGCTCAATCGCTTCAACAATACTATTGGGACGAGTTTGTAATGCTTGCGACCAGATCGCATACATAGGATCGGATGTTTTCGCTTGTTCAGCAGCTTGTAATGCCGACTTTTCAACAAGGTAGCCATTCGGGTTTTGCGGATCAGGTTGGATGTTCAAAGACGCATGACTTTGCGCTGCCAATGTGCAGCCGAGCACTGTCGCCAAATATTTGATTTTTAGCATGATGGATTCTCTTATCTGTCCTTAATAAGTCCATCAAAGAGTATGCTTCACATGTAAAATGGCCTAGCTGTAGCGGTGTGAATTTATAAAAAGTGCGAGTGATAGTTTTATGTATAGTTAAACGTAACAATGCGTCTCATACTTTCTTGAGCTGATATCTAATTTCCAACTCATTTGGTTTCTAGAGGTTAGATATGGCTCTTTAATACCCTGAATCAGAAAGAAAAAAGCCCCGAACTGAGTTCGAGGCTTTTAATAATTAAGTCAAATAATAGCTAAATCAACGCTGGTTAAATCTCTAAGAGATTATTCCCACTCGATAGTTGCTGGTGGCTTACCAGAAATATCGTAAACAACACGCGAAATGCCGTTAACTTCGTTGATAATACGGTTAGAAACCTTACCTAGGAAGTCGTATGGTAGGTGTGCCCAGTGAGCAGTCATGAAGTCGATAGTTTCTACAGCACGTAGAGATACAACCCAATCGTACTTACGGCCATCGCCCATTACGCCAACTGAACGTACTGGTAGGAATACCGTGAATGCTTGAGATACTTTGTGGTAAAGGTCAGCAGCGTGAAGTTCTTCAATGAAGATAGCATCAGCACGACGCAGTAAATCACAGTACTCTTTCTTAACTTCGCCAAGTACACGAACACCTAGACCAGGACCCGGGAATGGGTGGCGGTAAAGCATGTTGTATGGAAGACCAAGCTCTAGGCCGATCTTACGTACTTCATCTTTAAACAGCTCACGTAGAGGCTCAACAAGGCCCATTTCCATCTCATCAGGAAGACCACCAACGTTGTGGTGAGATTTGATTACGTGTGCTTTGCCAGTCTTAGATGCAGCAGACTCGATTACGTCTGGGTAGATAGTACCCTGAGCAAGCCATTTTGCATTTTTCAGTTTCTTAGATTCTTCATCGAAGATATCTACGAATACGTGACCAATGATCTTACGCTTAGCTTCTGGTTCAGCTTCGCCTTCCAGAGCGTTAAGGAAACGTTCTTCAGCATCGACCTTAATGATCTTAAGCCCGAATTGGTCACCAAACATATCCATAACCTGCTCGCCTTCGTTTAAACGAAGAAGACCGTTATCAACAAATACACATGTTAGTTTGTCGCCGATAGCGCGGTGAGCAAGCATTGCAACTACTGATGAGTCAACACCACCAGAAAGGCCAAGGATAACTTCATCGTCACCTACTTGTTCTTTAATACGTGCAACAGCATCTTCAATGATTGAAGCTGAAGTCCACAGACCTTCACAACCACACGCGTTAAGAACGAAGTTCTCAAGCATTTTTAGGCCGTTTTTAGTGTGTGTTACTTCTGGGTGGAATTGAACACCGTAGTATTTCTTATCTTCGTTTGCCATTGCTGCGTATGGGCAAGTGTCTGTCTCTGCGATTTTTGTGAAATCTGCAGGGATTTCAACCACTTTGTCACCGTGGCTCATCCAAACATCTTGAGTCGTCTCAAGGTCAGCAAAAAGTGCAGATTCACCCGTTACTTGTACCGCTGCGTAGCCGAACTCGCGCTCAGTAGACGTTGCTACTTTACCGCCAAGTTGCTCAGCCATAGTTTGCATGCCGTAGCAGATACCGAAGACAGGAACACCTGAATCAAATACGTACTGAGGTGCACGTGGAGAATTCTCTTCCGTTACACTTTCAGGGCCACCAGATAGGATGATGCCGTCTGGATTGAATTCACGAATATCCGCTTCTTCTACGTCCCAGCTCCAAAGTTCACAGTAAACACCGATCTCACGAATACGACGAGCAACTAGCTGTGTGTATTGAGAACCGAAGTCCAGAATTAGAATACGTTGGTCATGAATATTTTTAGTCATTATAAGCAGTCTTATTGGCTATGTGATAAAACGGAGGCGAGTTTACTCACCTCTGATTAACTCTTCAAGAAATAAAGCAAACGTTTTCGTTAGATATCTTTAACCACGTGTTTTGAGAAAATCGGATTTTTAACAAAACAGACGGTAGATAAAATAATGTGCCGACTAAATCAGCACATTATTCAAACGTTTGGACGTATCATTAACCTAAACGGTAGTTAGGTGCTTCTTTCGTGATTTGAACATCGTGTACGTGAGATTCTTTCATGCCCGCACCAGAGATACGAACAAACTCAGCTTTAGTACGCATATCTTCAACAGTTGCAGAACCCGTTAGGCCCATGCTTGAGCGTAAGCCGCCCATCTGTTGGTGAACGATCTCTTTTAGACGACCTTTGTATGCGATACGACCTTCAATACCTTCTGGAACAAGCTTGTCTGCAGCGTTGTCAGATTGGAAGTAACGGTCAGAAGAACCTTGAGACATAGCGCCAAGAGAACCCATACCACGGTAAGACTTGTAAGAGCGACCGTTGTAAAGGATAACTTCACCCGGTGCTTCTTCAGTACCCGCGAACATTGAACCAACCATCACACAAGATGCGCCAGCAACGATAGCTTTACAGATGTCGCCAGAGAAGCGAATGCCGCCATCTGCGATTACTGGAATACCGTATTCGTTAGCAACTTCAGCTGCGTCTGCGATTGCTGTTACTTGAGGAACACCAACACCAGTAACGATACGAGTAGTACAGATTGAACCCGGGCCGATACCTACTTTAACCGCACTAACACCTGCTTCGATAAGAGCACGAGCGCCAGCGCCAGTTGCTACGTTACCACCGATAATTTGTAGATCAGGGTATGCAGCGCGCGTATCACGGATACGGTTAAGTACGCCTTCTGAGTGACCGTGTGAAGAGTCGATAAGTAGAACGTCTACGCCAGCTTCAACAAGTGCAGCAACGCGCTCTTCGTTACCAGCACCAGCACCAACAGCTGCACCTACACGTAGGCTGCCGCGCTCATCTTTACAAGCATTTGGTTTACGTTCTGCTTTGTGGAAATCTTTTGCAGTGATCATTCCAGTTAGTTGGAAGTCATCATTTACAACAAGAACTTTTTCAACACGCGCTTCGTGCATTTTCTCTTGAACTTCTTCACGAGTTGCACCTTCTTTAACAGAAGCAAGGCGAGATTTAGGCGTCATTACTACATCAACTTTCTTAGAAAGGTCAGTAACAAAGCGAACGTCACGGCCAGTAATAATACCAACAAGTTCGTTTGTTTCAGTAATAACAGGGAAACCGGCAAAGCCGTGTTTTTCAGTAAGGGCTACAACATCAGCGATTGTCGCGTCAGGGTTTACAGTCACTGGGTGAGAAACCACACCTGCTTCGTAAATTTTAACCTGGCGAACCATTTCAGCTTGCTGTTCAATAGACATGTTCTTATGAATGAAGCCTATTCCGCCTTCTTGTGCCAGTGCAATCGCTAGGCGAGCTTCTGTCACAGTATCCATCGATGCAGAGATCATTGGGATGTTTAGGGAAATATTCTTCGTCAACTGAGTGCGAAGATCAGCTGTATTAGGGAGAACGGTGGAGTGTGCTGGCACTAGCAGTACGTCGTCGAATGTCAGCGCTTCTTTGGCAATTCTTAGCATTTGCAATATCTCACAATAATAGGAGTAAAAAGAAACAATCCAATCTCATCGTTTCGCCTAATGAGGGCAGCCAATTAAGGAAAATTAAACTGCATTTGGATTAGATATTGCGGACGGATTATACGGCCAACGAAATCGCTTGGCTACACATTTTTGTATTTTTAATTTGCATTTACCCCCTTGCTATGTATTATATTGCCGCTATCTTCCATACTCACGCCCTGTGAGATTCCAAGAAAGACCTTCCTTCAAGGAAAGATAGCGCTTTTATGACCAATCCAAACATCTTTACTGTTTCTCGCCTCAACTCAGAGGTTCGTCTCCTATTAGAAAATGAAATGGGGATAGTCTGGCTTGTTGGTGAAATCTCAAACTTCTCGGCTCCTGTCTCAGGTCACTGGTACCTCACGCTTAAAGACTCGCGCGCTCAAGTTAAATGCGCAATGTTTCGAGGCAATAATCGTCGCGTCACTTTTAAACCTCAGAACGGCAATCAAGTTTTAGTCAAAGCGCGACTGTCTCTTTACGAGCCTCGTGGTGACTATCAATTAATCATTGAAAGCATGCAGCCAGAAGGTGACGGTAAGCTTCAGCAAGAGTTCGAAAAGCTGAAGATGAACCTCGCCGCAGAAGGACTGTTTGCTCAGTCCAGTAAGCAAGTTCTGCCAGAACATCCTAAATGCGTTGGTGTCATCACCTCTAAAACAGGCGCTGCCCTCTTCGATATTCTCGATGTACTGAAAAGACGAGATCCTTCACTGCCTGTCGTCGTTTACCCAACTATGGTTCAAGGCGAAGAAGCGGCGATTCAGATCGCTCAAGCAATTGGACGTGCCAACGAACGCAATGAATGTGACGTATTGATCGTTGGTCGTGGTGGAGGTTCGTTAGAAGATCTATGGTGCTTCAATAACGAGATCGTTGCTCGCACGATTGCAGCAAGTCAAATCCCGATTATCAGTGCTGTTGGCCACGAAGTGGATGTCACTATCGCCGATTTCGTGGCAGACATGCGCGCGCCAACGCCATCAGCGGCAGCTGAACTGGTTAGCCGTGATAACAGCCATAAAGAACAAGCTTTCACGTCTAAACGCGCTCGCTTAGTGAGTGCGATTCGTCATGTGTTAATCAAACAAGCGCAATCAACTCAAACGTTGAAATACCGCTTAGAGAAACAACACCCGAGCTACCAACTGCAAAAGCAGAGTCAGCAGCTTGATGACCTAGACATGCGTTTGCGTCGTGGTATGACTCAATACTTAAAGCAGCATGCACAGCGTGTTGAACGTAAACAGCACCAGCTTCAGTTGAACTCACCAGTGAAGCGTCTTGGTGAACAAAAACTGCATCTACAACGTTCAGAGCAAAAGCTATTAGATGCGATGGATAAAACACTGCTAACCACTCGCCACCAGCTAGCCATGGCCGCCGAGAAGTTAGAAACAGTGAGCCCGCTGGCAACTCTAAAGCGTGGCTACAGCATTACTCATTCCGCATCGAGCAAGACTGTGTCATCAATCAACGATGTTGAGGTGGGCGAAGTGATCACCACCCAAGTTGAAGATGGTGTGATTGAATCGCAAGTGACAACAAGAGTCGCTAAGAGCGAGCTTTAGCTTCGACTAGAGCGTTAGAAATCATTTAAAACCAGAAAGCCCTATCGAATAATCGACAGGGCTTTTTTGTGTCTAATAGATTAGAAAGAAAACGAACGGATTTAAACTCTACTCCCTATTCATAATTCACGACTCAGTCGTAGAAGGCTCCTTCATAGTCAGCATTCCTTCCGTCACAATAAAGTTGATGATGAAGTCCAAACCTTGACTCTCTTTTAGGTTGGTGAACACGTAAGGCTTGGTTGGACGCATGCGCTGCGTGTCTTGCTCCATCACCTCAAGTGACGCACCAACATACGGCGCTAAATCGATCTTGTTGATAACTAACAGATCAGAACGTGTAATACCCGGCCCACCTTTACGTGGGATCTTCTCCCCTTCCGCCACATCGATTACATAGATAGTAAGGTCGGCTAATTCAGGACTGAACGTGGCACTCAGGTTATCGCCACCACTTTCAACGAACACCACATCAAGGTTCTTGTGTAACTTAGCAAGCTCCTCTACGGCAGCTAAGTTCATCGACGCATCTTCACGGATCGCCGTGTGCGGACAGCCACCGGTTTCTACACCAATGATGCGGTCAGGTTCGAGTGCTTCTGCTCGTGTGAGTATCTTGGCATCTTCTTGGGTGTAGATATCGTTGGTTACCACAGCAATGTTTAGCTTGTCGCGAATCGCCTTACATAGCACCTCTAACAATGCTGTTTTACCAGACCCTACCGGGCCACCAATACCAATTCGAAGGGGTTGCTTATAACTTTCCATTGTCTACTTCCTTATATTCTTTTTGCTACATCGCTAGTGCTAACCGCTACGAACGAAATAGTCGTGTGTATTGTGTTTCGTGCAGTGAACTTGCTAATGCCATTGATGGCGAAAAGCTGCCTATCATCCAATCTTCTATCGAGCGTGCCTTTTCGATCACCTCAGGAAAGGTGTTGGTGATATTCATCAATGCCAACTGCCCATCGGTTTGCCCTAAAGGCACCAGTTTCACGCCTGCAGTAACGATATTTTCAAGCCAGCTCCATAAGTAACCTTGCTTGAGGCTTTCTAAATCAATATCCCAATGTTGCGCAGCCATACACATACCCAACAATTGATTTGGGTGACTATCAACAGAATCCACCAGCGAAATATCGATATCTAAGCGCTTCAATAAGGTGTTCAATGCATGCCCACGCTGCTTTTCTTCCGCTCGTAATTCACTGGTTTCACGGCTTGAGTACAAGTAGTTACACCAGTGCTCAACCTCATCAAGTTCACCCTTTTCTAGAGAGTGATAAAGGCGCTCTAAGATGGGTAATTCCAAGGTCGCCACACTGGAGCTGACGATGGTATTAAGCCACTGTTCCATACTATCGCGATTGGTCACCCACCCCGCTTCAACCGCTAACTCGAGACCTTGCGAATAAGTGAAACCACCAATCGGCAACGATGGACTGATCAACTGAAACAGACGATAAATAGCGACATTTTCTGTTGTGTTCATACTCTGCTCTCTGTCTTCTAGAATCGAAAAACTCGAGAGCTTACGCGCCTAACAGCAATAGTGTGCTTACTGAAGCCACACCAACCGACATCCATTTAGAGTAAACCGCGCGGCCAACAAACGTACCGATAACCATTAATGCCAAAGCACTGATGCTCATACCGGTTGCGAACTGAGTCAGGTTGCTCGCAGCTTCAACGCCGTGTGCGTAACCATGGAAAAACAACATAGCAATTGAAGCGACTAATACGCTGTTTACACGCTTGGTTGATGGTGAGAACACGTGCCATAAACATAGGCTGACGACGAACAGAGAAGAGATAATGGCAGGCTCAACAATCACAGAGAAACCTAAGGCTTGGCCAGCGATAAGCCCTACTACCAACGACGCCAATCCACCGCCAATCAGAGCGGCTTTTATCTTGATTGAAAACGAAAGTGCGCCAATTAATAGACCGAAAGCGATCAGCATGATCAGATGATCCATGCCTGTCACCGGGTGAGTTAAGCCAGACATAAACGAGTGGGACTCATGAACCGAATTTGCTCCATGTCCTGGGTGAGCCAAAGCCATCGTTGATGTTGTTAGAGAAGTTATTGTGAAAGTGCATAAGCCTGCAGCTGTTTTAAAGTTCATCGCGAGTTCCTTGCGTTTATAGTTATTAATATTTGTTGTTATATAAATCGTTTAGTGAGTCATCAATGACTCGATTAATGATGGTGATGATGACCACCTGAGCGACCGCCATAAGCGCCGCCTTCTGGTTCAAACGGTTGTTTCTCGGTAGTCACTTTAGCGCCTAAGCCTTCAACCATTTCATCCAAAACATGGTCGTGTTGATAACGAACCCAACCCGCTTCCACTTGCAGCGGAACATGACGGTTACCAAGGTGGTAAGCCACTCGTGTTAACAGGAGCAGGTCTTCACAGTAAACAGTCGAAACGGTTTCAGGTGCCGCTTTCACTTCCACGACCAAGCCACATTCACTTGAGAGTTGTTCACCGCCACGCAAGATATGACCTCGTGGTAGAAACAGCCCTGCATTGCGCCCGTCATCTAGCATCACCTTAAGACGGCTTTTGATGCGGCTATCGATCGGTAGGCTTAGAAAGCCATCTGGAGCCGTGTTCAACTCGGCTTGAATTTGAGTAAGTTCAATCATGCTATTACCTCAATCTCCTTGTGAGATTTATAACGTTCAAAATAGGGTCCCCAAAATAAGAGTGTTCAGTCAAAGATCCCTTAGCTCAGAGCTAAAACAGGAGTCTTCAGCTCAGAGTTAAAATGAGAGCCCTCAGCTAAGCCTTAAAACAAGAGCCTTCAGCCGATCTATTAAAACAAAAAGTACCGCTGAGCCATTGGCAGTTCTTCAGCAGGCTCACATGTCAGCAGCTCCCCATCGGCGCGCACTTGATACGTCTGAGAATCCACCTCAATCTTCGGCATCCAATCATTGAGTTTCATGTCGGCTTTGCTGATGTTTCGGCAGTTACTTACTACGCCAATCAAGCTCTGCAGACCCAACTGTTTATCAATATTCTGCGCTTTGGCTTCCTTAGAGACAAACAGCATTGATGTGTTTTGACATGCCTTTCCGTAGCTACCAAACATAGAGCGGTAGTGAACTGGTTGAGGGGTTGGGATTGAAGCGTTTGGGTCACCCATCGGCGCCATGGCGATCATGCCGCCTTTCAAAATCACACTGGGTTTCACACCAAAGAAAGCGGGCTTCCACAACACTAAGTCTGCTAATTTCCCGGCTTCGATAGAACCGATTTCATGCGACATGCCATGAGTAATCGCTGGATTGATGGTGTACTTAGCGACATAACGTCTTAGACGGAAGTTATCGCTGTAGTCTGAATCTTCTTTTAGGCTGCCACGCTGTACTTTCATCTTGTGCGCGGTTTGCCAAGTTCGAGTTATTACTTCACCCACTCGCCCCATAGCTTGAGAATCCGAAGCGATCATAGAGAACGCGCCTAAATCATGAAGAATGTCTTCAGCGGCAATGGTTTCACGACGAATACGCGACTCGGCGAACGCCACATCTTCAGCAATAGACGGGGAAAGGTGGTGACATACCATCAACATGTCCAAATGCTCATCGACGGTGTTTATGGTGTAAGGTCGTGTTGGGTTAGTTGAAGAAGGCAGAACGTTCGGCTCGCCTGCAGCGCGAATAATATCAGGAGCATGACCACCGCCCGCACCTTCGGTGTGATAGGTATGAATCACGCGGTCGCCGATTGCGCCAAGTGTCGATTCAACAAAGCCAGATTCATTCAAGGTATCGGTATGAATCGCAACTTGTACGTCCATCTCGTCAGCAACGCTCAAGCAGGTATCGATTGAAGCGGGTGTGGTTCCCCAGTCTTCGTGCAACTTCAAACCGACTGCGCCTGCCGCTACTTGTTCACGTAGAGCTTCCGGTTGGCTGGCATTCCCCTTACCGAGCAAACCAAAGTTCATTGGGAATTGATCGAGTGATTCCAGCATGCGGTGCATGTTCCAAGGCCCCGGCGTACATGTGGTTGCGTTGGTACCCGTATTTGGCCCAGTGCCACCGCCAATCATGGTTGTAACACCTGAAGCTAGCGCTTCTTCAATTTGTTGCGGGCAGATAAAGTGGATGTGTGAGTCAATACCACCAGCAGTCAAGATCGAACCTTCGCCCGCTAAAATCTCCGTGCCCGGGCCGATCACAATATCAACGCCCGGTTGAACATCTGGGTTGCCCGCTTTGCCTAATGCCAGAACTCGGCCATCTTTAATTGCGACATCGGCTTTCACGATGCCCCAGTAGTCTAATACGATGGCGTTGGTGATCACCAAATCCGGTGTCTCAGCACTTGGACGTTGGCTTTGCCCTTGTCCATCACGGATAACTTTACCTCCGCCGAATTTCACTTCGTCGCCGTAAACCGTGTAATCTTTTTCAACTTCTAACCATAAATCGGTGTCAGCAAGACGCACTCGGTCTCCAACTGTTGGCCCGAACATTTCCGCGTAAGCCTGTCTGGATATCGTCGCCATGATCAATCCTTTGTTGTTTTAATTATTTCCGTGAAGAGCGCTTAGAGCTTGCCCATCACCTTTCCTTGGAAGCCGTAAATTTCTAACTTACCGGCATAACGTACTAACTCGACGCTACGCGACTGACCCGGCTCGAATCGAGTTGCAGTGCCCGCAGGGATATTGAGTCGAAAGCCTTTAGTGGCTTCTCGGTCAAAGATCAGCGAAGGGTTTGCTTCATAGAAGTGGTAATGAGAGCCAATTTGAATAGGACGATCGCCAATATTTTGAACTTTAACTGACGTTGTCTCTCGACCTTCATTTAAGGTGATGTCACCGGGAGCGGTTTCTACTTTGCCGGGAACGAATCCTGAGTATTTTTTTGTGGAACCAGCCATCTTACTTCTCCCTACACGATAGGTTCATGAACGGTCACCAACTTGGTGCCATCAGGAAAAGTGGCTTCGACTTGTACATCAGGGATCATGGAAGGGATCCCCTCCATAACGTCATCGACAGTAAGAAGTGTGCGTCCAAAATCCATCAACTCTGAAACGGTTTTACCCTCGCGGGCACCTTCGAGAATGGCACTGCTGATCAGTGCAATAGATTCTGGATAGTTGAGTTTTAAGCCTTTTTGTTTGCGCTGCTGTGCCAGCATTCCTGCGCAGAAGATAAGTAGCTTATCTTTTTCTCTTGGTGTTAATTCCATTTAGCCGCCCGCTGTTAGTGTTGTTTTCTTAGTGCTCAAAAACGCATGAGCAGTAAGTGGGATTCAAACACAGCAAGCTTTAAAAAATGTACCGAGGGCCGGAAGTCGCCCTCGGTACAAAAAGGGCTAATCGCTAAGTCGCCCAAATCCTTGGTAAATCAGGAGTCGTACCACATAAATGAGAGCGAGTTGCTTGCCATATCTGACCAAAGGCCTGGAGGATGTCTTCACTCCAATACCCCAAGGCTCGCACCACAATCAATCCCTCTATTTGCGTCGCACCCATTATTAATGTGGGCTCATTCGGCATTTTCGATGTAACTGATTGCTGTGAAGCTTGCTGTGTAATAGATAAGAGCAAGCTCTGTACCAACTCTAAATCTTGCTTCTCATTTGACGTAATATAAAAGGTACCCATCATTGAAAAATCGAGTAACCCCATATTTATCATGAGCTTATCGCCACCATGAAAATTAAAACCTTCGGTGAGAAGCCTTTGATTATCAAGATAGATTTCCGTTTTCCCAACAAGGTGACCATGCTCAAATCCCTCATTCTGTGCAGGTCGCCCAAAACAGTGCATCTCCCAACCCCAAAACTGTGCACCCTTTTCTAGCCGAATTTCAGTGTCTAAACGTACGTGTGCATTAGGGAAAAAAATGTTCTCTTGCGGCATCCATTCTAAGCGTGCATCTTTCTTCACTCGCAGTGTCTGCTTCTGCTTGGCGTACTTATTATTAGAACGATAAAACTTAGTGGCACCGGGTGTCGTAATCAGCGTATGAGCGCCACTTTCTATGGTCGCTTCAATGTTGAGAGTGTCACCACCTACTACTCCGCCGGGGGGATGGAGTAAATAGGTGTGACACGTTTCCCCATCAGGATACAAGGGGCGTTGCACCGCAAGCGGACCAGACTGCTGACGATTCTTTAAAACGGTTTTATCACCACGGTCGACAAAGGTGAGGTTTAAGCTCGCCTGCCAACCGTCTCGAATATCTTGTTCAATGGTTTCATTCAGAGACAAAGCCTCGGCTAAAGAAGCGTCCCTTTCTTCGCTCAAAGAAAATAAAGCACTCATACGGTCAGGTACTCCTTGATCAAGGATTCATTAAGCCCTTTCATTTCTCCTTCCGCGACCTGACGTCCACGGTCAAGAATGCAGAAGCGATCACCAACCTTGCGAGCAAACGGCAGCTTCTGTTCAACCAACAGAACCGTAAGTCCCATCTTCTCATTGAGCATGCGAATGATGTCGCCAATCTCTTGCACAATATTGGGCTGAATACCCTCGGTCGGTTCATCCAAGATCAATAGCTTTGGATTAACCACTAGCGCACGACCAATCGCAAGCTGTTGCTGCTGACCACCGGATAAGTCGCCACCGCGACGATGCAGCATCTCTTTTAATACTGGGAAGATATCGAAGATGAACTCTGGGATCTTACGGTCACCCTTGTCGCGAATCGGCAAACCTACTTCTAGATTTTCTTGCACAGTAAGCATCGGAAAGATCTGACGGCCTTGCGGCACATAACCGATTCCTTGGCGAGCACGATCTTCGGCATCGGTTTTCAAAAGCGATTCACCCGATAACGAAATGTCACCACTTTTGACTTTAACTAGCCCCATGATGCATTGCAGAAGAGTCGTTTTACCAACGCCATTGCGTCCCATCAATACCGTGCATTTGCCTTCTGGGATCTGCATGTCTAAATCCCACAATGTGTGGCTCTCACCGTAATATTGATTAACTGATTTAACCTCTAGCATCCTATTCTCCGAGATAAACTTGTTTAACTTCAGGGTGAGCTTGCACTTGATCCATGGTGCCTTCGGCCAACACGTGACCTTGATGAAGTACGGTGACATGGCTAGCGATTGAACGAACGAAATCCATATCGTGTTCAACAACGACTACAGAGTGTTTGCCTGCCAGTGAGTTAAGTAACTCTGATGTACGATCCATCTCTTGGTGAGTCATACCTGCAACGGGCTCATCCACCAGTAACAGCTTGGGATTTTGCATCAATAACATGCCGATCTCCAACCACTGCTTTTGCCCATGTGACAGATTGCCTGACAAATTCGCTGCTTCATCTTTTAAATGAATCAGCTCAAGCACAGAGGTCAGTTTGTCTTTCTGCTCACCAGACATCACCGCAGTGAAAGTAGACCAAACAGAGCGGTCACCGGCCATGGCTAATTCAAGGTTTTGCCAAACGGTTAGACATTCAATCACGGTCGGTTTTTGAAACTTACGCCCAACGCCTGCATTGGCAATTTCAGCTTCGTTCATCTTCAATAAGTTGATGTTCGAGCCTAACCACACATCACCAGTATCTGGCTTTGTTTTACCCGTGATGATGTCCATCATGGTGGTTTTACCCGCGCCATTAGGACCGATGATGCAGCGCAGTTCGCCTTCTTTGATATAAAGATTGAGGTCGTTTATCGCTTGGAAACCATCGAAGCTTTTGTTAACGCCTTCCACGTACAACAACACGTTATGACGGGTATCGATGGCGGGATGAACATCAGGCTTGAGGTAATCAAAGACTTCGTCTCGGCGAGTGAAGGCTTGAACCGATTCCTTAACGTTATTAAATGTGGTCATGCGATCACCTCCTTGTTTTCTGACTGATCATCCTTATCTGATTTTCCTTGTCCCTTGCCTCGTGAACCTGACGCCTTACGCAGTAGTTGCCATTTCTCGCTAACAAAGCCAATCACACCTTGTGGGAAGTACATGGTCGAAAGTACGAATAGACCACCTAGGGCGAAAAGCCACACCTCAGGGAATTCAACCGTAAACCAACTCTTGGCGTAGTTGATGATCAGCGCCCCAACGATAGCGCCAAACAGAGTGGCACGACCGCCCAAAGCAACCCAAACCACTATCTCAATCGAGTTAAGAGGAGCAAACTCACCAGGGTTAATGATGCCGACTTGAGGAACATATAACGCACCGGCAATACCAGCGATAACCGCTGAAAGAACGAAGACCCACAACTTGATACCATCGACGTCATAACCCATGAATCGAGTGCGAGATTCGGTATCACGAATCGCTAGAGCCACTCGACCTAAGCGGCTTGTCACCACCATGCGACACGCAATGTAACTTAGGATGAGCGAGATGCCAGTCGCGACAAACAGGCCAATCTTGACTGCATCACTCTGCAAGCTCAGGCCGATGATGTCTTTGAAATCCGTCAGTCCGTTGTTACCACCAAAGCCCATTTCGTTGCGGAAAAACGCCAGCATTAATGCGTAAGTTAACGCTTGAGTCATGATAGAAAGATACACCCCTGACACTCGAGAACGGAAAGCTAAATAACCGAACAAATAAGCCAATGCGCCCGGCACCAACACCACCATCAGACAAGCAAACCAGAACTGATCGAAGCCCTGCCAGAACCATGGCAACACCGACCAATCGAGAAACACCATGAAATCTGGTAGGACTGGATCACCATATACCCCACGGTCACCAATCTGGCGCATTAAGTACATGCCCATGGCATAGCCACCAAGCGCGAAGAAAGCACCATGGCCTAGGCTCAAGATCCCGAGGTAACCCCACACAAGATCGAGCGCCAACGCCAACATTGCGTAACTCAGGTATTTGCCCATTAATGAGATTGTAAAAGTCTCAACATGAAGCGGGTGTCCACTTGGCAACATGGTGTTAGCCAGTGGAATAAGAATCACGGCCGCAAGAATGGCAAGGATGGTCAGTTGACCACCTTTGTCACCACGCATCGCCGAAAGTACAAATGATTTAGACTGCATGATGTTGTCCTTAACCTTCAGCCGCACGGCCACGTTGCGGGAACAGTCCGCGTGGACGTTTTTGAATAAACAGAATGATGAAAACCAGTACTAGGATCTTGGCGAGAACCGCACCAGCCCATGGTTCTAAAATCTTATTAAATAAGCCAAGGCTGAGCCCTGCGACTAGTGTGCCCCATAAGTTGCCAACCCCGCCAAACACCACCACCATGAAAGAATCAATGATGTACGCCTGCCCCATATTTGGGCCAACGTTAGTCAGTTGAGAAAGCGCTACACCCGCAACACCTGCGACGCCAGAGCCTAAACCGAAGGTCATCGCATCAACACGTTCCGATCGAATCCCCATCGCACGAGCCATGCCACGGTTTTGAGAAACCGCACGAACCTGCAAGCCAAGTGGTGTCTTTTTCAGAACCATCAGTAAGCCCATAAACACCAAACCACAGAATAGAATGATGTAAAGGCGGTTATAGGTTAGGGACAACATTGGATTCAATTGAAGCGCACCAGACATCCATTCAGGTGTGCTCACTGAGCGGTTCAAAGGAGAGAAAATAGAACGAACGGCTTGCTGCAAGATCAAGCTGATACCAAAGGTAGCGAGCAAGGTTTCTAATGGACGCCCATAAAGGTGACGAATCACGCTTCGCTCAATCGCAATACCCACTATGCCAGAAACGATGAATGCTGCAGGAATAGAAAGTATCAGCGCTAAACCAATATGATTCGGCATCAGAAGTTGCAATACATAGGTGGTGTAAGCGCCAATCATGATCAGCTCACCATGAGCCATGTTGATAACGCCCATCACACCGAAGGTGATCGCTAAGCCAATACCCGCTAGTACCAATACCGAACCTAAACTCAAGCCAAAGAATACGGTTTCAACACCTGAGTACAGAGCTTGGCTTTGTTGATAATCGTCCATGGCACGTTCTGCTGCTGCGGTGATGCTTGGCTCTTGTTCAGTGTTAAGCAGTTGATTGAGTGTTTTCAGAACCACTGAATGTTTGAAGTCACCCACTCGTTCAATCGACGTTACTCGAGCTTCAGTTGTTACACGGTTATCAAGCGACGTAAAAACAGCTAACGATAAGTCGATTAACTCAGTCACCTTGTCATCAGTCTCACTTTTTCTAAGTTCAGCTAAGCGACCGATAATTGCAGCGTCTTTAGTCCCCAGTAGATCCAAAACCGCTTGATAACGCACATCTGAGTTACTGCTGTTTAATCCAATTGAGGCAATTTCGCCACGTAAGATCCCGCGAAGTTTGTTGTTTACGCGAACCTTTTTAAACAGCTTGGCATTATCGATATTAAGCGTTGAATCATCCCATACAGACTGAGCTGAAATGGCTGTTTTGGTGTTTTGAATGAGATAGAGCTGTTTATGATGTTCGGTTTTTTTATCATTGAAGTAATAGAGATTTCCGTTTAACCATCCATCTAAAATAGCCTTCGACACGTCTTCCGTTTGTGTCTCAATGATCCAATCAATGGCTAGCTCTTTATCCGATGTTTTTTTACCAACTAGCGCCTTGGTAAAGCTAGCTTCATCTGTTATTCCAGCAAAAGCCAACTGAGCACTGACCGCCATGAGCAACAGCGCCTTAAATACGTTTAATACGTTCTTCATCCCTGCTTCCTTAACCAACAAGTTAGATATTGTTATTTTTTACTTGGTGGATGTGTGGATAGTTGTTGTGACTTGAAACTAACTTGAGCCTTCTCTTTCGTTACGCCCCTATGCAGAAGCGCTCTTTCCTAAAGAGAAGGCTCAATGTTCATAGCTAGTAGTGACTGGGAATAGCTAATACCCAGTAGCTGATAACTAATAACTGATAACTAATAACTAATAACTAATAACCAGCTAAGAGCGAATAACTCTAGTTACCGCCAGAACACTTTTTAGTTTCAACGTTGAACGCACCACATGAAAATGGCTTAGACCAACTAGAGAATAGTTTTGCTGATTCCGGTAAGTAGTTAGACCAAGCATCACCCGCCACTAGGCCTGTGGTTTCCCACACGATATCAAACTGGCCATCATCTTGAATTTCACCAATCAGTACCGGTTTAGTTATGTGGTGGTTTGGTAGCATGGTTGAGTAGCCACCAGATAGGTTAGGAACAGACACACCAATCAAAGCATCTTGCACCGCTTCAGCGTCGGTTGTACCCGCATTTGTTACGGCTTGAACCCACATATTGAAACCAATATAGTGTGCTTCCATCGGGTCATTCGTTACGCGTTTGTCACTCTTAATGAATGACTGCCATGTTTCAACGAACTCTTCATTGACTTCAGTATCAACGCTCATGAAATAGTTCCATGCCGCTAAGTGACCCACAAGAGGTTCAGTATCCATACCCGATAGCTCTTCTTCGCCAACCGAGAATGCAATAACAGGGATGTCTTCAGATGAAACACCTTGAGCACCAAGCTCTTTATAGAAAGGAACGTTTGCATCGCCATTTACAGTAGAGACAACGGCGGTTTTCTTGCCTGCTTCACCAAACTTCTTGATGTCTGAAACAATAGATTGCCAATCAGAGTGACCAAACGGCGTGTAATTGATCATGATGTCTTCTTCTGCGACACCTTTACCTTTCAGGTATGCCTCTAAGATCTTATTCGTCGTACGTGGATAAACGTAATCTGTACCCGCGAGAACCCAGCGTTCCACTTCCAGTTCATCCATTAAGTAATCAACGGCAGGAATCGCTTGCTGGTTTGGCGCAGCGCCAGTGTAGAAAACGTTTTTAGAAGACTCTTCACCTTCATACTGTACTGGATAGAAAAGGATGCTGTTTAGCTCTTCAAAAACAGGCAACATGGATTTACGTGAGACCGATGTCCAACCTCCGAACACCACATCCACTTTTTCTTTCTCGATAAGCTCACGCGCTTTTTCTGCAAACAAAGGCCAGTTGGAAGCAGGGTCAACAACCACAGGTTCCAACTTCTTACCAAGCAAGCCGCCTTTTTTGTTCTGCTCGTCGATGAGCATAAGAACGGTATCTTTTAGGGTTGTTTCACTGATCGCCATGGTGCCTGACAATGAATGTAGAACGCCGACCTTAATAGTATCGTCAGCCGCAAGCACTGTTGCAGAAGAAAATGAAAGTGTTGTACACAGTGCAGCTAGCGATAAATTGAACACCTTGTTCATGATTGTTACTCCATAATTGTATTTTTGTTATTCAATTACAGAGTTACAAGAAGAGTGCCAAACTTAAAATATTATTAACAAAGTTTTAAGTAATTGTATTTATTAATACTTTAATCAAGTTAACACCAATGCAGTGCATAGCAACAAGGTCACGATGTTTCATGCTGGTGCAGCAATGATAAGAATGAACCAAGATGACACAAACGTATTCGTCAGATCCAAAAAAGACCCAATATCTTCATATTGAGCCTCTAATAAACATCACAAATTGTCGTCCAGCCATACCGCTACAGATTAATAGGCTTGTTGAAATTCGAACTTTACTCTTGACTTAGATTTAAGTTCATTACAATCAGCATTACAAAAATAGTTCGCTGCACCACAAGCTTGAAGCTTCTCTAATTGGCTACTGCATTCAGGACAAAAACCAATTTTTTCAAAATGAGCTTGGCAACTTTCACAATGGTATTTACCATCCCAGCTAAGCTCTGACTGGCATTTAGGGCAGATATTTTCACTCATAGGAAATCCTAACTGTTACTTTTCAGTTCTGACAATCAATCTACTATTTCTGCGCCTTGGCTTGCTTGATTTGATACATGCTTTTATCAGCTGAAGCAATCAACGGACCAAGTCCTTGAGGCTCTCTTTCACAAGCAAGCCCAACACTGACTGAAAACTGAACGCCATTGATGTAGAGAGCTTGATCCAACGATTGTTCTAAGTTGTGATAAAAGTCTGACACTTTTTCTTCTGTATCAAAGCAAGAAAACACCACAAACTCATCGCCACCGTAGCGGCCAATCTTGGCACATGCCGTGGTTGCCTCGTCGAGAACTCTTGCAACGGTCAACAAAATATCATCACCAAAACTGTGGCCGAACGTATCATTGATCGACTTGAACTTATCGACGTCGACAAACAGACATGCCATCACTTTGTCCGCAAAACATCGTTTAACTAAAATATTCTTAGCTTCACTTAATAATGCTCGACGATTCAAACAATGTGTCAGAGAGTCATAACTAGCAAAAAAGTTGAGTTGATTCTCTAGCTCGTATTTCTCGAGTGCTACCGAATACAAAGAAGCAAGTAACTCTAAGATCTCTAATTCAAATTCATGAGGTTCAGAAATACATCGACTATAAATAGCGAATGTACCCAACACATGACCATGCGAAGAAATAATTGGCACCGACCAACAAGCATGTAAGTTGGCTTGATTGGTCAAGGCTAAGAAAGGAGCCCAATTTGGATGTGTATTAACATCAGAGATCATCACAGCTTTCTTAAGCGCTGCTGCCTCTCCACAAGAACCAATACCCACACCAATCCCAACGCCTTCTATCTGCTGATTATAAAAATCTGGCAAGTTAGGCGCACATTCGAGGTGCAACGTATTCGACTCTGAGTTGAGCAGTAATATTGATGCCATACGCTGCCCAAAAAGCTGCTCTGTAAGCTGAATAATCTTCTGGTTTAAATCTTTACGATCCATTCCAAGAGCTAGCTTTCGAAGCAAACTGTTGACTGCTCGATGACCTTCTAATAAAAATTTTTGTTCCATTCACTAAAGCTTTCAATTGTGTATTTGAGTGCAGCTTGTTCTTATGCAAGCTTCTATTGGTTAATAATAACACACTAAATAACCACAACACACAATCGAAGATCATAGGTTGATCTTTTGCTTTATCTATTTTGATCAGCGATCTACCCCAAAAAGAATATTTATATCACCACACACCGAAAGCATAAGTTACATGTGCTGCATTTCAATTTTAAATGGTCATTTATATTGAAAGTGACATGATTAACCAGAATAAACAGAATAAGTAATTTCGATCTGTAACCTGAATTATCGAATTACATGCGTCAGCATTTCAATATGCTGGTCATCTAACTGGGTTAACTTAACCGATAATACCTTAAGCTCTGACGTATTCTCGATGTGAGTACCACCACAAGGAATAGACACTAAAGTGTCGCTATCCAACTGCCACTCCCAATAGCGAGAGTCTGTTAATGCCTCACCTTCCAGTCTCATTGCTACTGGCGTCGAATCTGCGAACCAACCTGTAATCATCTGGTTGATGTCGGCTTCAATACCATCAAGATTGGTTAGCATATCTGCTACGTTCAAGCCGCGCTTCTTCAGGGTTTTGCCTAAACGATACTTATCGGTACACAGATCTGGAGTCACAAAGCTAGTCACTTGTGCGTAGCTATTGAAGTCATAACTGCCGAGCGGATCTTTTCTATCCGCATCTTTGCGCCAATAACTCTCAGCCAATACTTTATTTAAAGCTAAGAAAGCGATGTGTCCTGCACTATGCCCACGACTCAGGCTTGCTTGGTATTCTTTATCAACCGACAACTCGACTTTATCGTTAATGTTAATCATAGAAGCTGATGCAGGCAGTTGGTGAACAACCACAAACACCCACCCTTCCGTATCACGCTTAACAGGAATATCTGCTGCGATACAAAGTTTGCCAGTGGATTGTTCTATTGCACCAACAAGGCTGTCTTCAACCTGATATTGCGCGTCCCCCACACTCACAAAACCTTTATCCGCAGGGTGATCGGGCCAAATATGGCTCACAGGATGAAAAGGGGTCGTATCAGTAATCAGGTAAGTTTTAGTCGTGTCATTTTCAACATACATCACCTTAGCGTTGAGTTGCCAAGTTTGATGGCAAAATTGAGTGATGGTTGGTGTGATGACTGTTGTTGCTGTAATGGATGTCGCCGGTGTCATTGAATCGCTAGTGGTCATATCGTTCTTCTTTTGGAATCGAGTTTTATTCGTTAACCCATAATAGATATAGATCCAATTTTTATGGATCAACTCAAATTTTACTTAAAAAAATACCCGAGACAGGCTCGGGTATCAAATCAATTGGAAAGGTTTACTTACGACCTTTAACCATGGTCATCATACGCTTACGTTTACGTTCTTGAGAAATTGTCAGCTTGGTTGTCTTAGCTTCAAATGGGTTCTCGCTGTTCTGGAATTGAATGCGAATAGGTGTACCCATAATCTCTAGTGAACGACGATAGTAGTTCATCAAGAATCGTTTGTATGAATCTGGCAAGTTGCGAACTTGGTTACCGTGGATAACGATAATCGGTGGGTTGTAGCCACCAGCGTGCGCGTATTTCAATTTCACACGACGGCCACGAACCATAGGTGGTTGGTGATCATCAGTCGCCATCTTCATGATACGAGTCAGTACAGAAGTACCAACACGCGTTGTCGCTGACTTGTAAGCTTCTTGAACAGATTCAAACAAGTGACCAACACCTGTACCGTGAAGTGCAGAGATAAAGTGAATACGTGCGAAATCAACGAAACCTAAACGACGGTCTAGTTCTTTCTTAACGCGATCTTTAACATCGCTGTCTAGACCATCCCACTTGTTTACTGCAATAACAATTGAACGACCAGCATTCAACGCAAAGCCTAACAAGCTTAAATCTTGATCAGAGATGTTGTCTCGAGCATCAATAAGCAGCAATACAACGTTAGCATCTTCAATTGCTTTCAGTGTTTTAACCACTGAGAACTTCTCTACTGTTTCGTTGATATTTTTACGACGACGAACACCTGCAGTATCGATTAGAACGTATTCACGCTCATCACGCTGCATTGGAATATAAATAGAGTCACGAGTTGTACCTGGCATATCGTAAACAACAACACGTTCTTCACCAAGAATACGGTTAGTTAGTGTTGATTTACCAACGTTAGGACGGCCAATGATCGCTAGCTTGATTGGTTGATCTTGAAGACGCTTGAATTCTTCTTCCGCTTCTTCTTCAGTGAAATCAACTTGCTCTTCTTCTTCGTCTTCAAACTCAGTCAAATCGCTTACTTCGCCATTCTCAGCTTTTAGAGCTTCCGCGAACGGGTTAAGAGCAAGGTCAATCAACGCTGTTACACCACGACCGTGCGCTGCAGCGATTTGGTACATGTCTTCTACGCCTAGTTGCCAGAAATCAGCACTTGCAGCATCAGGGTCGATACCATCAACCTTGTTTACGACTAGCATTGAAGGCTTTTCTAGTTGACGAAGGTGCTTAGCAATAGCCACGTCTGAAGGTGTTAGACCCGCACGGCCATCTACCATAAATAGAACGACATCAGCTTCATCAATCGCCGCTAGCGACTGTTCAGCCATTTTAGTTTCAACACCTTCTTCGGTACCGTCGATACCACCAGTGTCAATAACAATAAAGTCATGCTCGCTAAAATGAGCATGACCGTATTTACGGTCACGCGTTAAGCCAGGGAAATCCGCAACCAATGCATCACGAGTTCGAGTCAATCGGTTAAATAACGTAGATTTACCTACATTCGGACGCCCTACTAGAGCAACAACAGGTACCATAACAACCTCTACAATTTCTTCTCTAAATGTAGTTATAGGTAAGCACTTGATCGCAAGTTTAAACTCTTACCTATAACCACACGGTTTATTAATTCATAACAATAAAACGGCTCCTAGCTGTTACCAACCAGGAGCCGACTGTGAATTGTATCACGCTTTTATTGGCTAATCGTTAGTTTCTTTACATCGCCATTGCGAGTCGTCACTAAGTAGCCTTCAGGCATTTCAATTGGCGCAACCGCAAAGCCGCTATCATCGACGAGCTGTTGAGCAACAAACTCACCCGATGAACGATCTAACCAGTGCAGATAACCTTCTGTATCACCCACAACTACATAACCATTAATAATAGCAGGTGCTGTCAGTAAGCGGTTTTCTAACAATGGAGTGCTCCAAAGTTCAGTACCACTACGCGCATCAACCGCAACCACATGGTCTTTGTCGGTAACAACGAACAAACGGCTACCATCACTCGCTAAATCAATCGCTGACGAGTAGTTACGCTTCCAAATTGGCTTACCAGAACGAAGATCGATAGCGATTAGCTGACCATTGATACCTACGGTATACAGGGTTCCGCCAAGAACAATCGGTGATGCATCAACATCAACCAAGCGATCGATTTCCGTTGCACCTTTTGGTGTGCCTACTGGCTGTTGCCAAATAAGCTGACCACGGTCAACAATAGCGGCTGCTAAACGACCATTTGCAGTCCCCCAGAATACACCACCAGAAACCGCAACAGGCGAGCTATCGCCACGAAGTGTTAGGCTTGGAACTTCAGTGCTAATCGTCCATTTTTGTTCGCCGCTTTCTTGATCTAACGCGATCAACATACCGCGACTGGTATGAACAATAACCATGTTGCTTTCAGTTGCTGGGGATGCAAGCACCTCACCATTCACTGATACACGCCACAGCTCTTCACCGGTTGATTCATCCATCGCGATCACTTCGCCATTTTCAGAACCAACAAATACTTTGCCGTAAGCCGCCGTTAAGCCACCCGATAAACGAGCCAGTACTTCTTTCTCAAGATCGACTTTCCACAGCTCTTTACCGGTTTCAGGGTCAAGCGCTTTAACCATACCTTCACGGCTCGCAACAAACACTTTGTCGTAAGCCAATTCTGGCGTTAGTTTTGAAAAGTAGTGGCCAACACCATCACCAACCGACGTAGACCATTCCTGACTAGGAGTGAACTCGCTATTTACTGTTGGTACTGGCGCCATGATTACGGTGTCTTCTTCACCCGCACAGCCAGCCAATAGGCCAAGAGCAATCGCACACAACGCCGCTTTTGGAAACATCTTCTTCATTCAAAGCGCCTTATTTAGCTAGGTCGTCAAGTTTGATTTGAAGCGTTTGGCTCGCATCAGCTGCTTGTTGTGCTTCAGAGTAAGCACTGTAAGCCGCATCTGTATCGCCTTTACGAAGTGAGATATCACCACGCAGTTCAGCAACACGGCCAGTCCAAGATTCGTCAGTCATCGCTTCAAGATCAGTCAATGCTGCGTCAAATTCACCTTGCTCAGCTTTGATACGTGCAGCACGGTAAGTCAGTAGTGGCGTAAGTGCCGCATCCTTAGTTGCCGATTTTGCCCACTCAAGCTGTTCAAGTGCAGCTGCAAGGTCACCCGCTTGAACTTGCGCTTTTGCTAATTGCATAGCAGCAAGTACAGAGTATTCAGCGTCTTTGTTAGCGTCGATAAAAGCTTGAATATCAGATTGAGCATCAACGCCCTTAGCATCAAGAGCTGAAATTACAGAGGTGTAGCCTTCTGAAGCGACTTCACGCGCTTCAACGACTGAATCTTGGTAATAGCGCCAGCCAAATAGACCGCCTAAACCAATAACTGCACCAAAGATTACGGCTTTACCGTTCTCTTTCCACCAATCTTTAATGGCTTCAACTTGTTGCTCTTCGCTATCGTAAAGTTCCACTTCCTGTCCTCTTTAATTCTTTAAACGCCAGCATAGTGCTGACGTTGATATTCATGATGAGCGTTTGCTCAATGGCTAATTAGATTAGCGCAGCAACTTTCTCTGCAACTTCCGTTTGAGACACGGTTTCTTGCTCGCCGCCAACCAGATCTTTTAGCACAACTGTATTGTCAGCAACTTCGTTCTCACCAAGTACCAGCGCCACAACAGCACCTACTTTGTCAGCACGTTTGAATTGCTTCTTGAAGTTACCACCACCGAAGTGGTTCATTACACGTACGCCTTCAACGGTATCGCGTAATTGATTCGCTAACTGCATGCCTGCGATCATAGTACCTTCGCCAGCAGCAACCACGTATACGTCAACGCTACGGCGAACTTCTGTTAGCTCTAGCGTTTCCATCATAAGAACCAGACGCTCTAGACCCATAGCGAAGCCAACAGCATCGGTTGCTTTGCCGCCTAGTTGCTCAACAAGACCATCGTAACGACCGCCGCCACAAACTGTACCTTGAGCACCAAGACTGTCAGTGATCCACTCAAATACTGTGCGGTTGTAGTAATCTAGGCCACGTACTAGACGCTCATTAACTTGGTATTCGATACCAACAGCGTCAAGAAGTTCACACAAACCAGCAAAATGTTGCTTCGATTCTTCACCTAAATATTCAGATAGTCGAGGTGCGTCACCTAAGATAGCTTGAACATCAGGGTTCTTAGTATCAAGTACACGTAATGGGTTAGTGTGCATGCGACGTTTGCAGTCTTCATCTAACACATCAATGTGTTGCTCAAGGAAAGCCACTAACGCTGTACGGTAGCTCACACGATCTTCTTGAGAACCGATTGAGTTCAGCTCGAGGCGAACGTGTTTATCGATACCTAGCTCACGCCATAGACGTGCCGTCATCATAATAAGCTCAGCGTCTACGTCTGGACCGTCTAGGCCAAACACCTCAACGCCACATTGGTGGAATTGACGGTAACGACCTTTTTGAGGTCGCTCGTGACGGAACATTGGACCCATGTACCATAGGCGCTGTTCATCACGGTTGATAAGGCTGTTTTGAATACATGAACGTACACAACCAGCGGTACCTTCTGGACGCAGCGTTAGGCTATCGCCATTGCGGTCATCAAAGGTGTACATCTCTTTAGAAACAACGTCTGTCTCTTCACCAACCGCACGGCTAAATAGGTTTGTTTCTTCAACGATAGGCATACGTACTTCGTTGTAACCGTAGGCACTCACCACGCTTTTAACTGCGCTTTCTACTTTCTGCCACAGTGGTGATTGAGTTGGAAGGCAGTCGTTCATGCCTCGAATTGCTTGGATATTTTTAGCCACAGTATTTATTCCGTAATTTCTCACGACCAGGTGTAGGTTCGAATAGACAAAAACACCTCATCGCGTTTTATTAATCTTCTAAGTTTTCTACGTCAATGCGATTTGCTTTATCAAGCACCGATGCTTTAGCTCGGATCCTTGCTTCAAGCTTGTCGACAAGATCATTGTTATCAAAACGCTCTTTCTGACGCTTGCCATCTTCGTAGAAGGCACTCTTACGTGCACTACCCGCAAGGCCTAAGTGAGACACTTCAGCTTCACCAGGGCCGTTAACGACACAACCGATGATTGAGACGTCCATTGGAGTCACTATGTCTTCTAAGCGTTCTTCAAGGGCGTTAACGGTGTTGATAACATCGAATTCTTGGCGAGAACAGCTCGGACACGCAATGAAGTTGATGCCACGTGAGCGAATGCGCAAAGATTTAAGAATATCAAAGCCAACTTTAATTTCTTCAACAGGATCAGCCGCTAACGAGATACGCAGCGTATCACCGATACCTTCAGACAATAACATGCCTAAGCCTACAGCTGACTTCACAGAACCGGCACGAGCACCGCCCGCTTCAGTAATACCAAGGTGAAGAGGTTGATCAATCTGTTTAGCCAGCAAACGGTAAGAACCTACGGCTAGAAATACATCAGAAGCCTTAACGCTGACTTTAAATTGATCAAAGTTCAGACGGTCTAAGATATCTACGTGACGCATTGCTGATTCAACAAGCGCTTCGGCTGTTGGCTCTGTGTATTTCTCTTGGATCTCTTTTTCAAGAGAGCCACCGTTAACACCAATACGAATCGGAATATTCATATCGCGAGCACAATCAACAACTGAGCGGATACGACTTTCGTTACCGATGTTGCCAGGGTTGATACGCAGACAGTCCACACCATATTCAGCCACTTTAAGAGCGATACGGTAATCGAAATGGATATCAGCAACCAAAGGAATAGATACCTGCTGTTTGATTAGCTTAAACGCTTCAGCGGCATCCATAGTTGGTACAGATACGCGAACGATATCAGCGCCAACTTTTTCCAAAGCTCGAATCTGAGCAACGGTAGCGGCGACGTCTGTTGTTCTTGTGTTGGTCATGGATTGCACAGCAATAGGTGCACCATCACCGATCGGCACATCACCCACATAAATACGGGTTGATTTGCGACGAATAATAGGAGATTCGTGTTGCATATTAACTCTAAGGTAAGGTTATTCTAGCTACTTTGCCTGAAGTATACCCAGAAAGGTCGACAGGTTCACTTGCAAATGTCATCGATACGCCTTCAGGCGCACCCAGAATCACTTTATATGGTGCTGTTCCTGAAAGATTGAGTGTCTGACCTGCTTTTTTAATACCAGTAGACAAAGTCTTGCCTGAAGCATCTTTCACTTGGATCCAGCAATCTGAAGAGAACTGCATAGTTAGCTCGTTGGCGACAGATGCAGAAACCACAGTCTCAGGATCAGCCGTAACTGAGGCAACATTTTCAGACTCTTGTACTTCTTCAATGAGTTCAACTGGCTCGAGAGAACTTGAAGCTTCAGTAGCACTATCTAAAGTAAGGTCATCAGCATTTTCAGTAACAAGAGATGTCTCTGTGTTTTGATCGGCTTCAATAACTTCTAATGAAGTTAACTCAGGATCAAGCGACTCTTCTACCACTAGCTCTTCTGAGCTTTCAGTATTAATTAAAGATTGCGATAAGGTGTCTTGTTGTTGATTCTGCCACCACCACAATGAAGAGATACCCACAATAACGGCAAAGATGCTCCAAGTGAGGATCATAATGCGACTGTTGTGCTTTTCAGTTTTTGTCTTTCGAGAAAAACTCAGCATTTCTTGCTCTTGGTGTTGAGCATCACCAGTATGGTGAAGCGCATTCAAAACCACTTTCTCATCAAGATTGACGTATTTCGCGTATGAGCGAATATAGCCACGCATAAACGTCGCGACTTGATCTGTCTCGAATTGGTTTTCTTCAATTTGCTGAATCAGAGTAACGCGAAGCTTCAAGCGATCAGAGATCTGCTTTTGTGTTAAACCAAGAGATTCACGTTTGTTTTTAAGCAGAGTTCCTGCTTCCAAAGCTGGAGCAACTGTTTCTTGTGTCTGTGTATCGTGTTCTGTGTTCATAGAGTGTGAACTTCTAAAGTATTATCGTAGGCCGATGAGAGCGTTTTTTATTGTCGTTTAAGCTCAATCTAGCAACCCACTTTATGTGGAATTTTTCCTGTTACCTAAATCATCAACCCTTAAAGACGAACATCAGTCATATTGTTATGAACAATGTTCTCAGGAAGCTAGTTTATCAAGTAGCCAACCTAAATAGACATATTGATGAGGGTAACAAGCGAGCACTTAAATTAATTTAAGATTTGTTAATCATAAGCTAATGCCATTGCAAGGCAAAAACACTTTAAACAAAATTTACCGTCAGCTCATGGTTTTGTCCAAAATTTGACGAAAAATGTAAGAAAGCATGGGGAAGAAGTCCAAATTTTGGAAAACTACACGCCATAAAAGCAACAAGCCAGAAGTTATACTTCTGGCTTGTTTATATTCAAATCGCGTTTTATACCGCTTTTACTTCAATTACACCACCTGCAATCAGGTTCGCTTCTGAAGCGGCTTTCAGAATTTTGGTACGCTTGGTTCTGTCAATAACATCACCTACTAACTGGCCACATGCGGCATCAATGTCATCACCACGAGTTTTACGAACCGTTACTGTGTAGTTGTATTCCATCAACGTTTTTTGGAAGCGATCAATTCGAGAATTACTTGGCTTCTTGTAAGGCGACCCAGGGTAAGGGTTAAATGGAATCAGGTTGATCTTGCATGGCGTTTCTTTCATTAGCTCAGCAAGTTCACGAGCGTGGTCCATATCATCATTCACATGATCCAACAGAACGTACTCAACCGTTACTTTACCGCGATTCGCATTTGAAGATGCAATATAACGACGAACCGAAGCTAGGAAGTCTTGGATATCCCAACGGTCATTGATCGGCATGATTTGGCTACGCAGCGCATCGTTCGGAGCGTGGAGAGAAATAGCTAATGCTACATCGATGTTATCAGTCATTTGATCAAGACCAGATACAACACCTGAAGTTGATACCGTCACACGACGTTTAGAAAGTGAGAAGCCTAGATCATCAAGCATGATTTCCAATGATGGTATTAGGTTCTTCATGTTAAGTAGAGGCTCACCCATACCCATCATTACTACGTTCGTAATTGGGCGGCGACCTGTTTCTTTCTCTAAACCAATTTCACGTGCGGCACGCCAAATTTGACCTACGATCTCTGAAACTTTCAGATTACGGTTGAAGCCTTGTTGAGCTGTAGAGCAGAACTTACATTCAAGCGCACAACCAACTTGCGAAGATACACACAGCGTCGCACGGTCGCCATCAGGGATGTATACCGTTTCTACGTCTTGGTCACCCACTTTCATTGCCCACTTAATTGTACCGTCTGCAGAGTGCTGAGCGTCAGATACAATCGGTGCAACAATTTCACAGCGGTGCTGCAGTTTCTCGCGCAATTTTTTATTGATGTTGTTCATTTGTTCGAAGTCATCGACACCGAAGTGATAAATCCACTTCATCACTTGCTCTGCTCGAAATGCTTTCTCATTCAGTTCTTCTATGAAATATTTACGAAGACCTTTACGATCAAAATCGAGTAGATTGACTTTAGCTGTGGTCATGATGCCTCTCAATGACGGAACAATAATTAAGGGCGCGAATTGTACAGGCTTTACGCAACTTCAACAAGCACTGTAAAACCCTGTGTTTATTAAGACATTCAAACTTAAGTGATTAAAGTTCAATCACCCATATTTGAACGCTTAAATTTCACCAATTCAAAGAGAGAGCTCCCCTATTAAACTCCTTTGCCGCTATCGGGAATGACGCTAATACTCAGCAACAACTCGCCAATCATCACTACAAGAATGTGACTAACAAAAGTAGTCGTGATCCCAAAGCCGAAGAGCTAGGTATCAAGGATTTCGCTTCGATACTCCACCTGTTATTCAACAAAGTATCTAAACGAAAAAGGCCTCACCGAAGTGAAGCCTTTAAAATCATTTGCAGTGCCAGTTATTGAGCTGGGCGTGGGCAAATTTCAGATTCTGGGAAGAAGAATTCGATTTCGCGAGCTGCAGACTCAGGGCTATCGCTGCCGTGTACTGAGTTGTAACGCATGCTGATTGCGTAATCAGCACGGATAGTACCGCATGCTGCTTCTTCTGGGTTTGTTTTACCCATTAATTCACGGTAACGAGCGATAGCATTTTCGCCTTCAAGCACTTGAACCATGATAGGACCAGAAGTCATAAACTCTTTAAGAGCTGGGAAGAACTCTTTGCCTTCATGCTCTGCGTAAAAGCCACTTGCTTGTTCTTCAGTAAGGCTAACCATTTTAGCAGCAATAATTTCTAGACCTGCTTTTTCAATGCGGTGGTAGATTTCACCAACAAGGTTACGCTTAACTGCATCTGGCTTAACAATTGAGAACGTTCTTTCTAGAGCCATAGGGATTCCTTCACTTCATTTTTTTGTTATTAAATACTGAAATCACTGAGATCATTCGATCTTAGTTTATGAATAAGCGGCATTCTGATACCGCTCACCCTTATTATTATTTTGCTTGGTCGATAAGAAGACGAGCCAGCGTGCGAACACCCATACCGGTCGCGCCTGCAGCCCACTTATCACTAGATGACTTACGGTAAGTACCCGCGCAGTCCATGTGAACCCAACCTTTTTTGTAGTCGTCTACAAAGTAAGAAAGGAATGCAGCAGCGGTACTTGCACCCGGTGTGTAGTCACCAGAACTGATGTTTGAAAGATCAGCAAAGTTCGAAGGCAACATGCCACGGTGGAAATCAGCAAGAGGCAGTGGCCATAGACCTTCTTTCTCTTGGTTTGCCGCCGTTAGAGCTTGGTGAGACAACTCATCGTCGAAGCTTAATAGCGCGTGGTAATCATTACCTAGTGCATTTTTAGCCGCGCCTGTTAGCGTTGCACAATCGATGATCAATTCTGGATTTTGTGCGCTCGCGAACATCAAGCCATCAGCCAATACCAAACGACCTTCCGCATCGGTGTTCATTACCTCAACAGTTTTACCATTTTTGTAGGTAATAATGTCACCCAGTTTCAATGCACGACCAGAGATCATGTTCTCTGCACAGCATAAGATAAGCTTGATACGCTTGTTTAAACCACGTTCAATTGCCAAGCCTAAACCACCAGTGATGGTTGCTGCGCCGCCCATATCAGCCTTCATTGCTGTCATGAATTGACCAGGCTTGATGCTGTAACCACCTGAGTCGAAAGTAATACCTTTACCCACGAGACAAGCAAATACTGGAGCGTTTTCATCGCCAGTTGGGTTAAAGTCAAGTTGAAGCATGGCAGATGTGCGCTCAGAGCCGCGGCCTACCGCGTAGATACCTTCCCAACCTTCGGTTAGTAGATCTTTATCCTTAACGATTTTCGCTTTAACAGTGCCCGCTGGTGCCACTGACTTGATGAACTCAGCAGCCATCGTCGCTAGTTGACGAGGTGCCACTTCTTCAGCGGTTTTGTTGATAATGTCACAAGTCCAATCAGTCGCGCGAATACGAGCTTCTAGCTCTGCTTGGTCAGCTTCCGAAAGTGCATCCCATTCCAATGCATTCTTTTTCTTTGGTCCACGGTAGCCTTGGTAAAAAGCCCAAACGCTTTCTAGATCCCAACCTTCACCACAAAGTGAAACGAATGCGATACCTTGTCCGTCAAGCTTACGAGCAGCACGTTGAACCGCACCTAAATCGTGGCCTTCACCAATGTGAATTGTCGCTCCTAATTCAGAGAACGATAAAATAGCTCTAGCTCCCCACTGAGGCTGGGCAGCTTCTTGACTTAAAAATACTGACATCTGTGTAGACATGATTTCTCCTTGTCATGAACCACCTTGATTAAGTGATTCTGATTGTTTTTTATTAGCGCACTGATGTTAGCATTATGTAGGAGTAAAATGTCATTTTGATAAAAAACGGACCATAAGGTCCGCTTTTTTTAGTAAGAATTGTTAACTTGGCTGCGTTTTATATTGGATAAATTCCAACCAACGGCCAAATCATAGAACAAGAGAGTTAATCCATCTCATCCATCCAGCATAAAATAATAGCCTCTAAGATTTTTTCATTCGAGTGGTTAGGCTCGTCATCAAACTCTTCAAGGTCTAGCACCCATTGATGCAGATCGGTAAAACGTACCGTTTTAGGATCAGTATCTGGATACAAATCACATAGCTCAATTGCGATATCTCGCGAATCAATCCACTTCAAGCTCATAACACTTCCTTATATTTATCAGCGACGCTTGGTCACCTTTATGATCTATATTCTAGGCCAGTTTTCTTAACATAATTGTCTAAGTAATGGTTGTCTCAGCCATAACCGCATAAGCTATGACTGTAGATAAGTTCTTAGTGCTCTTCAGAAGCTAGGTTCAATGTGTACTTTGGAATTTCTACAACAAGATCAACATCAGCTACTTTAGCTTGGCAACCAAGACGAGATTCCATCTCTAGGCCCCATGCTTTATCCAACATGTCGTCTTCTAGGTCATCACTCTCTTCTAAAGAATCAAAACCTTCACGAATCACAACGTGACATGTTGTACATGCACACGACTTTTCACATGCGTGTTCAATACCAATACCGGCCTTCAATGCAACATCAAGAACCGTCTCACCAGTTTTTGCTTCTAATACAGCGCCTTCTGGACATAGATCTTCGTGAGGTAAAACAATAATCTTTGGCATGTTTATCTATTCTCTAACTATTAAATATTGTCGACTGACTGACCTGACAGTGCAGCACGAATTGATTTATCCATACGACGAGAAGCAAAGTCTTGGCTCGCTTTGTCGGTATTTTTAATTTCTAGTTCAATGGCATCTGCATCGTCGCCATTGCGCACTTCAATCAGTGCTTCAATCGCTTGAACAAGTTGTTGTTTTCCTTGTTCATCAAGCAACTCGTCGCCGTCAGCCTGCATTGCAGCAATAAGGCCTTCAATAACGCGATCCGCTTCTACACGCTGCTCAGCAAGAGCACGCGCTTGCATGTCTTCTTTTGCAAACGTCATTGAGTCTTTCAGCATGTTTGCGACTTCGTTGTCACTTAGACCGTAAGAAGGCTTAACTTGGATTTCGGCTTGAACGCCAGTGCTCTTCTCCATCGCAGTAACCGATAGCAGGCCATCAGCATCTACTTGGTAAGTAACACGAATATGCGCAGCACCTGCTGTCATAGGCGGAATGCCTTTCAGAGCAAATCGAGCCAATGAACGACAGTCGTCCACCATTTCACGTTCGCCTTGCACGGTGTGCACTGTCATTGCAGTTTGACCGTCTTTGAACGTAGTAAATTCTTGTGCGCGAGCCACAGGGATCGTGGTGTTACGAGGGATGATTTTTTCTACCAAGCCGCCCATGGTTTCGATACCAAGTGACAGAGGGATAACATCCAATAGCAACATCTCAGAATCAGGCTTATTACCAACTAAGATATCCGCTTGAATCGATGCTCCAATCGCAACCACTTCATCAGGGTTAATACTGGTTAATGGAGTACGACCAAAGAAGCCACCCACCATTTCACGTACAAGTAATGTACGAGTTGAACCGCCAACCATAACTACTTCTAGAACTTCGTCCGCGTCAACTTCCGCATCTTTCAGTGCACGGCGACACGAAAGCAGAGTTTTCTTAACCAGCGGCTTGATGATCTCTTCAAACTCTTCACGAGTTAACGAGCCAGACCAACCCAGCACTTCAACATCAACGCTTTCAGCTTCAGACAAGCCAATCTTAGCTTCTGTCGCGGCGTCTAGAAGAATACGGTTCTGTTCTGCGGTTAGCTCTGAGAAGCCCATCTGTTCTAGGAAATGCTCTGCAATCAAATGGTCAAAATCGTCGCCGCCTAATGCAGAGTCACCACCGGTTGCGAGTACTTCAAAGACACCTTTAGACAGGCGCAATATAGAAATATCAAACGTACCACCGCCCAGGTCATAAACCGCAATCACGCCTTCTTTGCCTGAATCCAAACCGTAAGCAATCGCTGCCGCAGTAGGTTCATTAAGAAGACGTAACACGTGAAGACCCGCAAGTTGAGCCGCGTCTTTAGTTCCTGCACGTTGTGCATCATCAAAGTACGCAGGAACAGTAATTACAGCACCCGCTAGCTCACCACCTAACGTAGACTCAGCACGTTGGCCAAGCGCTCGCAGGATATCGGCAGATACTTGGATTGGGTTCTTGTTACCTTGCTCTGTGCGAATCACAGGTAAACCATTATCACTTTCTTCAAACTGATATGGCAGAGACGGGTATCGCTGTTGAATATCTGACAGTGAACGACCGATTAATCGCTTAACTGAGATAATGGTATTTTTAGGATCAGTTTGCGCTTTTGCACGAGCTTCATCGCCAGTCGTGTAGGATTCAGACTGATAATGAACAACGGAAGGAAGAATACTGCGACCTTGTTGATCAACAAGCGTGTTCGCCTCACCACTGCGCACTGACGCAACCAATGAGTTTGTTGTTCCTAAATCAATACCCACAGCAAGCTTGTGCTGATGAGGAGCGGCGCTTTGCCCTGGTTCTGCAATCTGAAGTAGTGCCATGGATGTGTCCTTGTTATTCGAACTAGCCGATCAAACGATCTTCAACTAACCCGATTTCATTCTTTAATTTTGCAATAAACTTAAGCTTTCTTACTCGGTCTGCTGCTTCTAACCAAGCTTCGCTGTCGAGTTCTTGTTGGATAGCGCTTAATTGTTGTTTATACATTTTGCTAACCTTTCCTTCAAATGCAAATAGCGCATCTTCTGGATCAGAACTGTCTGCGATCTCTTCAAGCTCTTCACGCAATTCCATTTGTTCCATCAAGAACATGGGATCTTGCATGGTCTGCTGTTCACCACGAATATCCTCACCATGTTGTACTAACAGATATTCAGCACGACTGATTGGATTCTTCAACACCTGATACGCGTCATTGATTTGCGCTGCTTTTTGCACAGCTAACAAGCGATCACGCTCAGAAGCAATGGCAAATTTATCAGGGTGGAATTGGCGTTGCAGATCTCTAAACTGAGAAGAAAGAAGGCTACCATCCAGTTGAAACTGAAGTGGTAGCCCAAATAATTCGAAATGATTCATGTAACGGTGGTCCTAAGTTTAGGCTCTTTATTTAGAGCCTAATTTTATTCTTCGCTCACTATAAACGCTCAACGATTGAGGCGTTTATACATTGAAGCTCTCACCACAACCACATTCGCCTTTCGCGTTAGGGTTGTTGAATTCAAAACCTTCATTTAGGCCTTCTTTTACGTAATCAAGCTCAGTACCGTCTAGGTAAACTAAGCTCTTTGGATCAATGATGACCTTAACACCTGAATGCTCAAACACTTCGTCTTCTTCGTTAAGCTCGTCAACGAATTCCAGTACATACGCCATACCTGAACAGCCAGTAGTTTTTACTGCTAAGCGTAATCCGAGACCTTTACCACGGTTATCTAGGAAAGCTTGAACTCGGCTTGCTGCCGTATCTGTCATGGTGATGGCCATACTACAACCTTGTGTTTATATAAATTGAGAACTCAGGGGGAGCACAAAGGGTGCTCCCAAATATTACTTATTTTGTCGACGTGATTACGGTATAGAAGCGATTAGTGCTTCTTTTTGTAATCCGCCACCGCTGCTTTGATTGCATCTTCAGCAAGAATTGAACAGTGAACTTTCACTGGTGGCAACTCAAGCTCTTCTGCGATTTCAGAGTTTTTAATAGCAGCAGCTTCATCAATACTTTTACCTTTAACCCACTCAGTGACTAGTGAGCTAGAAGCGATTGCGCTACCGCAACCGTAAGTCTTGAATTTCGCGTCTTCAATAATACCTTCTGCAGATACTTTGATTTGCAGTTTCATTACGTCACCACAAGCAGGTGCGCCAACCATGCCGCTACCTACACTTGGGTCTTCTTTATCAAACGAACCTACGTTACGTGGGTTTTCGTAGTGATCAATTACTTTTTCGCTATATGCCATGATAGTTACCTCGAATCCTCTATTTCCGTGAGATTAGTGATGAGCCCACTCAACAGTGTTCAAATCAATCCCTTCTTTATACATATCCCATAGAGGAGACATGTCACGTAATTTGTTTACCGCTACACGGATTTGTGCAATCGCGTAGTCGATTTCTTCTTCCGTTGTAAAACGGCCGAATGAGAAACGTACTGAGCTGTGTGCCAGTTCATCGTTTAGACCAAGAGCTCGTAGAACGTATGAAGGTTCTAGGCTTGCTGATGTACATGCAGAACCTGATGATACCGCTAGGTCTTTTAGAGACATAAGCAGAGACTCACCTTCAACGAAAGCGAAGCTCACGTTTAGGTTGTGTGGTACACGTTGGTCTAAATCGCCGTTTACGGTTACAGCTTCTAGATCTTGAACACCTTTAAGTAGGCGCTCACGAAGAGCCAGTGCGTGATCGTAATCTTTCTGCATGTCTTGTTTAGCGATAGCAAAAGCTTCGCCCATACCCACAATTTGGTGAGTAGCAAGCGTACCAGAACGGAAACCACGTTCATGACCGCCACCATGCATTTGCGCTTCTAGGCGAATACGAGGTTTACGACGAACGTACAAAGCACCAATGCCTTTAGGGCCATAAGCTTTGTGTGCAGAAAATGAAATAAGGTCTACTTTCATCTCTTTTACGTCTAGTGGGATTTTACCCGCAGACTGAGCCGCATCAACGTGAAAGATGATCTTGCGTGAACGACATAACTCGCCGATTGCAGCGATATCTTGGATTACACCAATCTCGTTGTTCACGTGCATGATAGAAACAAGAACTGTATCTTCACGCATTGCAGCTTGTAGCTTGTCTAGATCGATGATGCCGTTAGCTTCAGGCTCAAGGTAAGTAACCTCAAAACCTTCACGCTCTAGTTGGCGACATGGATCAAGAACCGCTTTATGTTCTGTTTTACACGTGATTACGTGCTTACCTTTCTTCTCGTAAAAGTGCGCTGCACCTTTGATAGCAAGGTTGTCTGACTCTGTAGCACCTGACGTGAAAACAATTTCACGTGGGTCTGCATTTAGTAGATCGGCAATTTGCTCACGAGCATTATCTACTGATTCTTCTGCCTGCCAGCCGTAACGGTGTGAACGAGATGCAGGGTTACCGAAGTTACCGTCCATCGTCATGCACTGAACCATTTTTTCAGCAACACGTGGATCGACTGGACATGTAGCTGAATAGTCAAAGTAAATAGGCAGTTTCATTTTCTACTCCAATGTAAAAACTGACCGCTAAGAGCGGGCATTAACACCGCGAGGTGCTGCACTAATCGTTGTAGTGCTCGTATTTTTATGTGCAAAACCATTATTAACCGCAAGATCGATATCTTGACGATCAGAAATCTGTAAAACTTCGTTATCTTTCATTAGCTCACCGAGCGTAATGTCGTTTAAGAAGCTGCTAATTCGGGAGCTCAAATCACGCCATAAGGTGTGAGTTAAACAACGACTGCCACCTTGGCAATCTGCTCGACCGTGACACTTGGTTGCATCGACTGATTCGTCTACTGCAGCAATAACAGTTCCGACAGCAATGTCGCTCGCTTCTGCACCTAAACGGTAACCACCACCAGGGCCGCGAACACTAGCAACTAAGCCAGCTTTACGTAACTTAGAAAATAGCTGTTCTAAGTAAGATAACGAGATGCCTTGTCGCTCTGAAATATCAGCCAGAGGAACTGGGCTTTTTTGCGAATGCAGTGCTACATCTAGCATAGCTGTTACCGCATATCTTCCTTTAGATGTAAGTTTCATATCACACCGTATCCACATTGTTTATGTGGTTGGAATCTTCCCATACCCGACTAAATTGGTCAAGTATTTAGTTGACTATTTTAGTCAGGTATTTAGCCCTAACAATAGCATGGGCTTTATTTGTTGTTTTTGCTCTTCTCAATTGAAGTCAAAATACCACGTAGAGTATTGATCTCTTGTAGTTCTGGACGAGATCGGCTGAATAAACGACGCAGCTTGTTCATCACCTGACCCGGCTTCTCCTTAGAGATAAATTGGGTATCAATGATCACTTTTTCAAGGTGTTCATAGAACATTTCTAGTTCTTCGTGACGAGGGTAGTCATCTTGTTGCTGCGGTTGGTACTGGCTAGCCACCATATCAAGGTGTGCCACGCGAACTTCATAGCTCAGTGTCTGTACTGCCATTGCTAGATTTAATGAGCTGTACTCTGGGTTAGCGGGGATACATACGTGGAAATGACACTTCTGAAGCTCATCATTGGTTAAGCCTGTACGCTCACGGCCGAACACTAATGCCACAGGATGCTTCTGACCTTCAACTGCAAACTTTTGTCCACATTCACGCGGCTCAAGCATTGGCCATTCAAGCGTACGAGAACGAGCACTTGAACCAACCACCAAACCACAGTCTTTTACTGCTTCATCCAGTGTAGACACAATAGTTGCGTTTTCTGCGATGTCACCTGCACCAGCAGCCAGTGCTAAGGTCTGCTCGTCAACTTCACATTGAGGGTCAACAAGAACTAATTGACTCAAACCCATCACTTTCATTGCGCGAGCTGCTGATCCGATATTCCCTGAATGAGACGTACCAACCAGAACGACTTTTACATTGTCTAACATGCTATATGACACCACTTTAAAAATAATCGCGAGATATTAACACATAGCAAAGTAAAATGGTCAGACCCTTCGCGGAATGTGAAATCAAGAGTTCAAAAAATAACCACTTCCCTTTTGGGGAAACTTTGGTATACTCGCCGCCGCTTTAAACTGTTCTTTAACATCTTGTGGGAAAAACCATATGCATCCAATGCTAAACATTGCGATACGCGCTGCGCGTAAAGCTGGCAACCATATTGCTAAATCTCTAGAAACAACTGATAAGATCGAATCATCTCTAAAAGGTAACAACGATTACGTTACTAACATTGCTCAAGAAGCTGAGTACATGATCATTGAGACAATCAAATCATCTTACCCAGAGCACAGCATTATTTCTGAAGAATCAGGCCTGACTGAAGGTAAAGACTCTGACGTACAATGGATCGTTGACCCACTAGATGGCACCAACAACTTTGTAAAAGGTTTCCCTCACTTCTCTGTATCTATCGCTGTTCGCATGAATGGTCGTACAGAAGTTGCTTGTGTTTATGACCCAATGCTAAACGAGCTATTCACAGCTCAACGTGGCTCTGGCGCTCAACTTAACAACGCTCGTATGCGTGTTAGCCAACTTAAAGACCTTCAAGGTACTGTTCTAGCGACTGGTTTCCCATTCAAGCAAAAACAACACTCTGAATCTTTCATGAAAATCATCTCAGCTCTATTCGTAGATTGTGCTGATTTCCGTCGTACTGGCTCTCCAGCACTTGACCTATGTTACCTAGCAGCTGGCCGTGTTGACGGTTACCTAGAACTAGGCCTTAAGCCATGGGATCTAGCAGCTGGCGATCTAATCGCTCGTGAAGCTGGCGCTATCATGACTGACTTTGCTGGCGGCACTGACTACATGACGTCTGGTAATGTTGTTGCTTCAAGTGCACGTGGTGTTAAGTCTATTCTTAAGCACGTTCGCGAGAACTCTAACGAAGGTATGCTGAAGTAATTCAGACCTTACGTTAATGCTCTTTAGTTAAGGGCAAAAAATTTAATGAAGAGCCTCGCTATCGCGGGGCTTTTTTGTATCTGCGATACGAGCAAGACGACGGTTAGTTACAATGAGCACAAATCACTTACCCTATCAGTTGCATTTTGCCCCCCACTTGATAGTATTTTACGGATTGGTAAATGCTGAAAAGCCCCTTAGATAGCACAAGCTTACCTATAAAATGCAGATATAAAAAAACCGCTAGTTGCCTAGCGGTTTTTTTGGTTTATCGAAACTGATTAAGCCAAGGCTTAAGGCATTTCGTCAAACTCTTCACCTTCTTTATCCACTTGTGGTGGCATCAGGTGCTCACGTGTAATACCCAACTTCATAGCTAGTGCAGATGCAACGTAGATAGAAGAGTACGTACCAACCGTAATACCCAATAGAAGTGCAGTCGCGAAACCGTGAATCATAGCGCCACCCTGAACGAACAGTGCGATAACTACGAACAAGGTTGTGCCAGAAGTGATCAATGTACGGCTCAATGTTTGTGTGATTGAGTTGTTCAGTACTTCAGGCGCTTCACCCTTACGCATCTTACGGAAGTTTTCACGAATACGGTCAAATACCACTATGGTATCGTTGAGGGAGTAACCGACGACCGTTAGCAAGGCTGCTACGATGGTTAGATCCACCTCAATTTGCATTAGAGAGAACACACCTAGTGTGATAATAACATCGTGCGCTAGTGCTAATACTGCACCTGCAGCCAAACGCCATTCAAATCGCACCGACACGTAAATCAAGATACAAATAAGCGAAACAATGATAGCAAGGCCACCAGCTTCTGTTAGTTCGTCACCCACATTTGGACCAACGAACTCAATACGGCGCATCTCAACTTGCTCACCAGTACCATCTTTAATCGCAGATAGGATCTGGTTACCAAGCGTTTCGCCAGCAACACCGTCACGCGGACGTAAACGAACCATTACTTCACGCGCAGAACCAAAGTTCTGTACCGTTGCATCACCGAAACCTTCCGCTTCTAGTGCACTACGGATATCAGGTAGGTTTGCTGGTTCCTCAAATCCCACTTCAATCAGAGTACCGCCGGTAAAATCTAGACCCCAATTCAACGATTTCGTTGTTAGGGTAAAGATAGCAGTACCAATCATCAAGATAGAGAATAAAAAGGCAACCTTTGACCAACGCATAAAGTCGATCATTTTTTCTGCTTTTAGAATCTGAAACATATTAATTCCTAGCCTTAGATCGACAGTTTCTTAACGCGTTTGCCACCATACATCAGGTTCACGATACAACGTGTTCCGATAATAGCTGTAAACATTGAAGTTAAGATACCGATTGATAACGTTACCGCGAAGCCTTTAATCGCACCTGTACCTACAGCAAATAGAATAATGGCTGTCAGTAGAGTGGTGATATTGGCATCGGCGATTGTGCTAAATGCGTTTGCATAACCTTGGTGAATCGCTTGTTGAGGACTACGTCCATCTCGAAGTTCTTCACGTATACGCTCAAAGATAAGAACGTTAGCATCGACTGCCATACCGACCGTCAATACGATGCCGGCAATCCCTGGTAGCGTCATTGTTGCGCCTGGAATCATCGACATAACACCGATAATCAATACCAAGTTCGCCATCAAAGCGACGTTCGCAATCAGACCGAAAGTACGGTAGTAAAGCAGCGTAAATAACATTACTGCAGCCATACCCCAAACCATTGCCATGATACCCATGTCGATGTTTTGTTGACCCATAGATGGACCAATCGTACGCTCTTCTACAATCGAGATAGGCGCAATCAATGCACCAGCACGCAGTAGAAGTGCCAAGTTATGAGCTTCAGCGGTTGAGTCGATACCCGTAATACGGAAGTTACGGCCAAGAGCAGATTGAATGGTCGCTTGGTTAATCACTTCTTCATGCTTGGTTAAGATAACCTTACCTTCAGGTGATTTACGGCCACTGTCTTTGTACTCTGCAAATACGGTTGCCATTAGCTTACCGATATTTTGACGAGAGAATGTAGACATCTTGCTACCACCTTCGCTGTCTAGCGAGATGTTAACTTGCGGACGACCATATTCATCAACACTAGAGCTCGCATCTGTAATACTAGAACCGCCTAAGATAATGCGTTTCTTAAGAACCACAGGACGACCATCGCGGTCTTGCTTGATTTCGCTACCAGCAGGAGCTCGACCAGAAGCTGCAGCAGCCAAATCGGCACTACTGTCTACTTCACGGAACTCAAGAGTCGCTGTAGCACCTAAAATTTCTTTAGCGCGAGCGGTATCTTGAACACCTGGCAATTCCACTACGATACGGCTAGCACCTTGACGTTGAACCAAAGGTTCAGCTACACCAAGTTCGTTAACACGGTTACGTAGAATGGTAATATTTTGCTCTACAGCGTAGTTTCGGATTTCTTGAAGACGAGTTTCAGTGAAGTTAGCAACCAAAGAGAAACGACCATTAGATTCAGAATCTACAAATGTCATATCTTGGTGTTTAGATTGCAGTAGCGATTTCGCTTCAGCAAGCTGCTCTTCGTTACGTAGAATCACTTCAACCGCATCTTTACCTGATGGACGAATAGCACGGTAACGGATTTTTTCTTCACGAAGTTCGCTACGGAAAGCTTCTTCTTGTTGGCCAACTAGCTTCTCCATCGCGGCATCCATATCCACTTCCATTAAGAAGTGAACACCACCACGTAGATCAAGACCCAGTTTCATTGGTGCAGCACCAATAGATTCAAGCCAATCAGGAGTCAAAGCCGCTAGGTTTAAAGCAACGATAACGTCATCACCTAGTGCTTCTGTGATGATATCACGAGCACTAATTTGCGTATCTGTATCGTTAAAGCGAACAAGAATGGAACCGTTCTCTAGAGCAACGGATTTTGTAGAAAGGCTCTTGGCTTCAAGAGCATCGGTGACAGCATCCAGCGTAGACAGATCTACAGAGGCGCCGCGCGCCCCTGTAACTTGAACTGCCGGATCTTCACCGTATATATTTGGAAGTGCGTACAACGCAGCGATAGCAACGGCAAACGCCACCATCAAATACTTCCATAACGGATAACGGTTTAGCACAGCGAGGATCCTCTAGCTGTTTATAGAGATTTCAGAGTGCCTTTTGGTAGCACAGCTGTAACGAAGTCTTTCTTGATCACTACTTCATTGTTTTGATTCAGTTCGATAGAAACGTAATCGCTATCTTCTGCAATCTTAGTGATCTTACCAATCAGGCCGCCGCTCGTAAGAACTTCATCACCTTTGCCCATAGAAGACATTAGGTTCTTGTGCTCTTTAACACGCTTAGCTTGTGGACGGTAGATCATGAAGTAGAAGATCACAGCAAACATACCTAGCATGATAAGCATTTCGAAACCGCCGCCTGCTGGTGAACCTTCTACTGCTGCGTGAGCTTGAGAAATAAACATTTAAAACATCCTCTATTATATTTTCGTAATTGTTTGTCTAATTGGGTTGCACCCCTTTATTTTCAAGCCCCAACTCTCGGAAGAGAGATGGGGCTCGCAAAAAAAGAAATACTAAGATTCTTTACCTAGTGGTGGGACTTCACGCCCCATTCTTGCATAGAACTCTGCAACGAACTCTTCAAAACGATCTTCATCGATAGACTGACGAATATCGGACATGATTCGTTGATAGAAACGCAGGTTATGAATCGTGTTCAGTCGAGCACCTAGAATTTCGTTACAACGATCCAAATGATGTAAGTACGACTTGCTGTAGTTCTTACAAGTGTAACAGTCGCAATCTGAATCTAGTGGTGTTGTATCGGTTTTATGCTTCGCATTACGGATCTTGATCACACCTTCAGTTACAAACAGGTGGCCGTTACGTGCATTTCGCGTTGGCATTACACAGTCAAACATGTCGATACCACGACGAACACCTTCAACTAAATCTTCAGGTTTGCCTACACCCATTAGGTAGCGAGGCTTGTCTTCAGGTAGTTGAGGACACGTGTGCTCAAGAATACGGTGCATGTCTTCTTTTGGTTCGCCAACTGCTAGGCCGCCAACAGCGTAACCATCAAAACCAATTTCTGTTAGGCCTTTAACGGATACATCACGAAGGTCTTCGTATACGCCACCCTGAACGATACCAAACAGTGAGTTAGGGTTTTCTTGCTTGTCGAAGTGGTTACGTGAACGCTGAGCCCAACGAAGAGACATCTCCATCGAGTCTTTTGCTTCTTTATGCGTCGCAGGATAAGGCGTACATTCGTCAAAGATCATTACGATGTCTGAACCTAGATCCTTTTGGATTTCCATCGACTTCTCAGCGTCCATGAAAATCTTGTCACCGTTTACAGGGTTACGGAAATGTACACCTTCTTCAGTGATCTTACGCGTAGCACCTAAGCTGAATACTTGGAAGCCACCTGAATCAGTCAGGATAGGACCTTTCCAGTTCATGAAGTCGTGTAAATCACCGTGCAGTTTCATGATTTCTTGACCAGGGCGTAGCCACAGGTGGAACGTATTACCTAGTAGAATTTCGGCACCTGTGTCTTTTACTTCTTCAGGCGTCATACCTTTTACAGTACCGTAAGTACCTACAGGCATGAATGCTGGTGTTTCAACGCTACCACGTTCAAACTGAAGTTGACCACGACGTGCGCCGCTGTTTGTTTTTTTAAGTTCGTATTTTAATTTCACGAAGCCTCCAATATGCCAGAGAAACAATCTGACTGATAATTCAGAACCTTAAGCTAAACATAAGTTCAGCGAGTTCTATGAGGAGCGGTCGCGTATTCCTTGCGAGAGATTAGACAGACACCCTGCCCGACTCCTAGCTTACTGCTAGCACCCGTAAATTCTGCTTATATCGTTTATAACCTGCTTAAATTAGCTCGTTTTCTTATTGATGAACATTGCGTCGCCGTAGCTAAAGAAACGATATTCGCTCTTCACTGCGTGATCGTATGCACCCATCACATGGTCATAACCAGCAAATGCACTCACCAACATAATCAATGTTGATTCTGGTAAGTGGAAATTAGTAATTAAGCAATCTACCAACTGGTATTCGTAACCAGGGAAGATGAAAATTTCAGTATCGCCAAAGAAAGGAACTAATTCAGTGCCTTTCTTTAATGCATCTTGCGCTGCACTTTCTAGGGAGCGAACTGATGTTGTGCCGACAGCGATAATGCGTCCGCCGCGAGCTTTTGCTGCTGCAACGGCATCAACCACTTCTTGCGGTACTTCAACGTACTCAGCATGCATGTGGTGATCGTTGATGTTATCCACTTTTACAGGTTGGAATGTGCCCGCACCTACGTGAAGTGTCACGTAAGCAAATTCGACGCCTTTTGCCTTCATGTCTGCCATCAGCTTGTCATCAAAATGAAGACCCGCAGTTGGCGCAGCAACGGCACCTGGCTTTTCATTATAGACGGTCTGGTAGCGCTCTTTATCTGCATCTTCATCAGGACGATCGATGTAAGGAGGCAGTGGCATGTGACCAACACTGTTAAGAATCTCTAAAACGCTTTGATCTGAGGTGAAATGAATTTCAAATAACGAGTCATGACGCGCCACCATTTCAGCTTCATATTCATCATTTTCACCAAGGAACAGCTTAGTGCCGGGCTTAGGTGATTTAGAACAACGAACATGCGCTAAAATACTTTTCTCATCGAGCATTCGCTCAACCAGTACCTCAAGCTTACCGCCTGATGCCTTGCGACCAAATACGCGAGCAGGAATAACTCGAGTGTTATTGAAAACGACAAGGTCGCCTGGCTCAGCCAAGTCTAAAACGTCTTTAAACGAACCATCAGTTAGGTTGCCATTATTGCCGTCCAATTTAAGCAGGCGGCTTGCTGTACGCTCTTCTTGAGGGTAGCGAGCAATAAGTTCATCTGGTAGGTCAAAGTGAAAATCTGAAACTTGCATGTGTCTAGTCTTGTCTTAGTTGATGAGATTTGTGCCGTTGGCTAATAATAAATCGTTGTCGCTAATAAATCGTTACGGTAAGTAAACGTTGCCGTAAACAGATAGCAAACACGACTAAAAATTTCGCAGTGGGCTAGTATAGGCACACGAGCCGCAATAGCAAGGTTTACGACAACGGATTATTGTAAAGAGGCGTTAAATAATGCTACAGATTAGACGCTTTAATTTCGATAATTAGTTGCATAAAACTCACCCGAAAATGCGTTAGATCTCAGTTATTTTTCAGATAAAAAACTATAGTAATAGCAACAAATAAAAAAATAAGGAGGTTCGTATGATCAAGGTTGAAGATATGATGACTCGCAACCCTCATACTCTATTGCGCTCACATTCACTGGCCGATGCTAAGCACATGATGGAAGCGCTTGATATCCGCCACATCCCAGTTGTTGATGCCGACAGAAAACTATTAGGCGTCGTCACACAACGAGACGTTCTTGCCGCTCAAGAGTCTAGCCTGCAAAACATCCCACAAGCTCAATCATTTACTCTTGCTACACCGCTCAACGACATCATGCACAAAAGCGTAATGTCTGTAGAACCACGAGCAGGATTGAAAGAATCAGCTGTTTATATGCAGAAACACAAAGTGGGCTGTTTGCCTGTCGTAGATGATCACGAATTAGTAGGTATTATCACCGACAGTGATTTCGTCACGATAGCGATCAACTTACTCGAACTACAAGAAGAAGTAGAACCGGAAGAAGTAGAAGGTTAATCAAGGTTGTTTTACCCGCTAACCCCCTAGAGCCTTTCAATCCAAGGCTCTTTACATGCCCCAACTCTCACATATTCACTGTGAAACTCACCACACCCTTCATTTCTTCTTAGAGACCTGTTCCAAAAAATGAGCATCTCAACAAACCTATCTGACTTATTGTTCTTACATATGAGAATGTAAGACTCTAATTAGATTTATTGATATATCTATCGTTTGGATAATGTAAAAATTTGTTAACAATAAAAACAAACTGCCTTTCTGGGAATGATACTTATGAGTTTAAAGAAATTGCTGTCCTTGGGTTTTGGCGTGATTCTTGCGCTAATTTTGGTTATTTCAGTCGTTGCTTCATTGCGCTTTTATCAATCTAGTCATGGGTTTAATACCTATCGTTCTCTTGCATTAACCAGTGTATCCACTGGCCGAATCCAAGCCAACATATTGGAAGCTCGTTTATCAGCATTAAAATATATAAAGAACCCTGTTGCATCGCATGCTTCAGAGCTCAATAAGCGCATCACAACATCAATTCAGTTGATTGACGAAGTATTGGACGCTCATATTGACGACCTACATAAAAATGAGTTTTTAGCGATAGAGAAGCAGCTTAAACAATACAGCCAGGGCTTTAACCAGGTTGTACAACTGGTCAATACTAGGAACAACTTAGTTAAAGAAAACTTGGATCCATCAGGTCTTAAGATGCGACAAGCAGTGACTAACTTGATGACGCAAGCTTCTGCTGAAGAAGATTTAGAAGTTGCTGTCAGTTCAGGGCAACTTCAACAACATGTGTTGTTATCACGATTGTATGCTTCTAAATTTTTGACTAGCAACAAAATAGAAGATGCTCAACGAGCTCAAAAAGAGTTTGCATCCGCCACATTTCTCGTAGAAACCATAGAATCTCAATTGATGTCAGCCGAGCAAATTCGTTACTTAGCTGATTTTAATAATGCCTTTAAAACCTACCGAGTCACTTTTTCAGAAGTTGTTAACACGATAAAGGAACGAAACAACATCGTTTCTGGAACCCTTGATATTGCAGGTAGCAATGCGGCGAAAACAATTGAAGAAATAAAGCTCTCTACCAAGTCAAAACAAGACTCTGTCGGACCAAGCATGGTTGAACGATTTTCAAACGCTCAATTTATCTTAGGTGTGCTTTCAATTATTGTTATCGCGATTGCCCTTGGCATTGCCATCTCGATTTATCGTAGCGTCTGGAAAGTCGTAGGGGGAGAGCCTAGCGACATTCAAGCAATTGTAGAGGAAGTCGCTTCCGGTGACCTTTCAAAACAGATTCCAATAACAGGCAAAGAAACGGGTATATACGCAAACATTTTAGAGATGCGCCAAGAACTACGTCGTATCATCGATGGCTTCCACCAAATTTCAGACAATGTTTCAGCGGCTTCAGTCGAGTTAACGGCCGTAATGAGCCAAACCGAAGGGAACGCTCAACAAGAACTGAGCCAAATGGAGCAAATAGCAACGGCCATCAATGAGCTTTCTAGTACTGCGAATGAGGTTAGCCATAATGCAGCTTGTGCTGAGAACGCGGCAACTGGTGCTACTTCCAATGTTAAAAAGGGCGGCGTTTCACTTGATGCCTCAGATGATATATCTCGCAAAGTTGAAGACTCAATCGAAGAGACATCAAATATCGTCAATCAACTGCAAGAGTACTCGGTAGAGATCGGTACTGTTATTGAAGTGATCAACTCCATCTCTGAGCAAACGAACTTGCTAGCACTCAACGCAGCCATTGAGGCCGCACGAGCTGGTGAGCAAGGGCGTGGTTTTGCTGTCGTTGCTGATGAAGTTCGTTCTCTGGCCGCTAAAACACAACAATCAACTGTCGATATTCAAGAGATAATATCTCGACTTCAAGCACAAGCAAAAGATGCCAACCAGTTCATGCAATCTAACCTATCGTTAGCCGTCGAGTCGCGTCATTACAGCGAACAGCTTAGAACAGCATTCGCATCAATAACGGAGTCTGTTGGCCTGATTTCAGATATGAATACACAAGTAGCAACAGCATCTGAAGAGCAATCAGGAGTCACACAGGATATTTCACAAAATGTTTCTTTGACCTTTGATATCGTTCACCAAAATGTCTCAGGAATCGAACAAAGCAAACAAGCAAGTGAGGAGCTATCTTCATTAGCAGTGAAACAAAAAGACTTACTGAGTTTTTTCAAAATTTAACGCTATAGATAAAGTAGAAAGAGCCTCATAAAACTATGAGGCTCAATATTAGGTAACTTTAATCGATAGAAATGCACTGTCGCTTACCCCGTAACTCATTACAATAAACAACCAATCCGCACACCATATCAAATATAAAACTAGTTGAATAATATATTGATGAGGTTTATATTACCCGCCATATACAACCACCTCCGTAATAAAGTGAAAAAATCATATTTATCAATAGGCTTGATGCAGAGGTTATAACGAATTCAGCTCCTGTCATTGCTTGTATCACTGTTGTTACATTCACAGTAGAGGATGTAGCTACTTCTTCCGGTGTGTTGGAAACTTATATAAAAGCAATTGACGACCATTCATTTGGTCCACTTAATGTTTCGGAGAATATACTGGCATCTCATTATGAGGCGCCCAAAAAGTTACGGTTCTTGAGAGTACAAATGAAAGTATCAAACTATAAATATTCAATAATATGCCTAGTAATCATCACTGTATGCAGTTACCCATTCATATACTTCCCTTCTGGAGAGTATGATTCAGATAGAATTTACTTTGTTACTGTAATTAGTTCATTTATTGCATTTTTTTTATTAACATACACTATCGTACAGCTAGTACTAATAATAAAAAATAGAGACGATAAGCACCAATCTGAAAATCATCGTATCGGTACTTATTTTATTATCGCTATATCACTATCTACTTTTTATTATTTAAAAGTTGAAGATTACAAGGAAAGTAGCGCTAGCCACGTATATTGTGGCTCAATAATGAAAATGAAACTGAGAAGTTCTGTGGGGCTTTTAGAAAAGTTTGCGCTTTCAAAAGAAAAATGTGGTAGCGGTTTATGAATAAATCATTCCCATATTTAAAATTTTCTTTTTTTCTAATAGGCTATGCTGTTGTATCTTTTGCACTTTACGAAGTTGTTGGAGATACATACAAATTCTGGACATCTGGCATAGAAAAACAAGCAAAAGTAATACAACTTGATCATATTAATGTCCATATGAGAGGGTTAAAAACTTATTACTATCGATTAGATATAGAGGGAAAGCGCTCTGTACATAAGTTCAATTTTGAATTGATAGAGAAGCGATACTATAACGTATTATTTATCAACGATGGGAAAAAAATAATACTAGGAAATAAAAATAGTAGCCTACTTGATGTTTATTCATCCTTGTTTGGAACATTTCCTGCTTATATGAGTATTGCAGTGCTTTTTTATTTAATTTATGGAGCTTTAAAGTCTCATTTAACAAGACCTAGAAATCCATACGATTAAACATAATCGTATGGATTTATTCAAACATGGCAATCAAGTACTGTTGTTAAGGTGACAAACTTTAAAGCAACTCAGACACCACATCCGCTAACTGATGGAATGTCTCTAGACGAGATGAACTTGGTCGCCACACAAGACCAATATCTCGGTACGCTTGCTGACCAGGAGGATCAATAACCACTAGGTTTTGATTTTCCAGCAAACCATGATCAATCGCCATTTGTGGAATAAAGGTAGTTCCTAAACCATTCGCCACCATTTGTACCAATGTATGTAGGCTTGTGGCGGTGAACGGGTTTATCTTCTCTTTGTCGGTTAGCTTACAGGCTGATACCGCGTGCTCGGTTAAGCAGTGCTCGTTCTCCAACAAAAATACAGACTCATCTGGCAGGTCATCGTATTTAATCGGAACACGAATGCCATCAGCTTGATTACGACTGATCACCATTCGGAATGGGTCTTGCCCAACAACTTGGCTCTCCATATTGTCGATATCGACAGGCAAAGCCAAAATCAAAACATCCAACTCACCATGACGCAACGCTGCTAATAAGTTAGTTGTTGTGTCTTCACGTAACAGCAAATTTAGCTGAGGAAAGCGTTGGTTAACTTCTTGTACTAAATCACACAACAAGAACGGCGCTATTGTAGGAATACACCCTACTCGTAGCTGCCCTTGCATCGCGTCTCCGTTACATAAATTTCCGAGCTCAACCAGATCTTGTCCTTTCGCCAGTAGCTCTCGACCATGCTTAACCACCAGCTCACCCGCTTGCGTAAATACTAATGGGCTCTTTTTATCTTTCTTCTCATAAAGAGGACAACCAATCAGCTCTTCGAGGTTTTGAATACCTTTGCTTAGTGTGGATTGGCTGACGAAACAGCGATCCGCAGCGTCGCTAAAATGGCGAGTTTCGTGAAGAGTAACGAGATAATAAAGTTGCTTAAGACTTGGCCATTTATTCATGAAATTACTCTGTAATATGAGTAGGATAAGTTGGGCAAAGGTCAGCAGACCTAAGGACTGAACAAAGAATAAGCTCATCGCTTTTTTCGATTAACTTAATCTATTTAATTCGCTTTTTTCTATAGTACCGATTGTACTATAGTTTGTCCCGTAGAAACGGAGCCCAAACAAAGATGTGTTGGGCCAACTAATTTTTTAGGAGATTCCAAATGGTACTAGTAGGTCGTCAAGCCCCTGACTTTACTGCAGCAGCTGTTCTAGGTAACGGCGAGATCGTTGATAACTTCAACTTCGCAGAATTCACTAAAGGTAAGAAAGCGGTAGTTTTCTTCTACCCACTAGACTTCACTTTCGTTTGTCCTTCAGAGCTAATCGCTTTCGACAACCGTCTAGAAGATTTCCAAGCTAAAGGCGTTGAAGTAATTGGTGTTTCTATCGATTCACAATTCTCTCACAACGCATGGCGTAACACTGCTATCGCTGATGGCGGTATCGGTCAAGTTAAATACCCTCTAATTGCTGACGTTAAGCACGAGATCTGCAAAGCATACGATGTTGAGCACCCAGAAGCAGGCGTTGCTTTCCGTGGTTCTTTCCTAATCGACGCTGACGGCCTTGTACGTCACCAAGTAGTTAACGATCTTCCACTAGGTCGTAACATCGACGAAATGCTACGCATGGTAGACGCACTAAACTTCCACGAGAAGAACGGTGAAGTTTGTCCTGCACAATGGGAAGAAGGCAAAGCAGGTATGGACGCATCACCAACAGGTGTTGCAGCGTTCCTATCTGAGCACGCTGACGACCTAAGCAAGTAATTACCTCTTAAGCCCGAACTCAACACGGGTTAATGGTTGGAAGACTCTCTATAAAGAGAAATAAAGCATAAGCTAATAGCGCAAAGCGCACCGCCAATCAGTTAAGAAGTAAAGTCCTATTAAAAGCCCGAAGTTAACGCTTCGGGCTTTTTTCATATCTATTCGACGGCTTTTCATTTCCCCTAAGCTCCCTCAGCATCACTTAATTGAGGTAGTTAAAAAAACAAACTTTGCCCCTATTTCCCTCTGCTACCACCTATTCATATCCGTATTTAGGTTGCTATGATTTCATCAGTATCTTTTTAAACGGATAAACATGATGAACATCGAAATTGAAGTCTGTATCGATAACTTAGAATCTCTACACAACGCGCTGTCTGGCGGCGCGAATCGAATTGAGCTTTGCTCTTCATTGGCACTTGGCGGGTTAACTCCAAGCTTCGGAATGATGAAGCAAGCGGCAAAAATTTCGTCCGTTCCTGTCTACGCGATGATACGACCAAGACAAGGCGACTTCATTTTCGATAATGACGATATGCTATGTATGCTTGAAGATATTGAAGCTTGTGCAAGTGCTGGGTTGGATGGAGTCGTACTTGGTGTATTAGCGCCGAACGGAAGTGTTGATATGCCAAAAATGCAGCAACTGGCAGACAAGGCTCACTCGTTGAACTTAGGAATTACGTTTCACAGAGCCATTGATCAATGTACCGATTACCAAGTTGCTTTAGAACAGGTCATAGCGCTCGGCTGTGAACGAATCCTAACGTCAGGGCTTGCTGCCAATGCAGAGCAAGGAATCCATGTATTAGCAGATATGGTCAAACAAGCCGATGGAAGAATCGACATCATGGCTGGGGCTGGCGTCAACACAACAAATGCTAAGATTATTCGAAGCAATACCCAAGTGCCTGCACTTCATCTTTCAGGTAAATCGACAAGACCGAGCCTAATGGAAAAGAGCTCTAGTGCTCAAATGGGTAACGATAACGTTGATGACTATCAAATCCCAGTAACTGATGCTAGAAAAATATCCGATATGAGAGCCGCCCTAGCTATTTAAGAGCAATAGCCATTAACAAAAATCTAAGATAACCTCACTGACTAATCTATCCCGCTAACGTATATTAGGTTTAATAGTGCAGTAAACTTTTCACGGATAGATATGGCTAAAGACTTATTCAGTACTCTTGATTTAAACCTGTTACGAACATTCCTCATCGTTTATCAAGAAAAAAACACCAGAAAGGCTGCGGAGCGTTTATTCGTTTCTCAGCCTGCGGTTAGCCAAGCCCTACAAAAGCTAAGACACCACTTCAACGATGACCTTTTCGTAAAGGTTCATGGAGGATTGCAAGCTACCTCGTTCAGTGAGCAACTCATCAATGAGATAACACCTCACTTTGATGGCTTGATGACGGCAGTGAATGCATCCAATAAATTTGATCCCAACGACATTGACTACCCTATAAAGATCGCGCTATCTCCTGTGGTACTCGCTTGCTTATCCGGCACCTTATACAAAGAACTCATGAGCCAAGCGCCAAACTCGAAACTCGAGCTAGTAAGCTGGTCTACTTCATCTTGTGAAGATATACAGAAAGGAGAGGTTCTGCTAGGCGTGGCTTACGAGCTCCCTTTTACATCAAAAGAGATCTATGTAAAAAAACTGGTTGAGATTACAGGCCGATTATTTGTAAGAAAAGATCACCCAATTAAACAAGCTTCAGTGAGTCCTGAAGAATTAGCAGGTTTTGAAATAGCATCAATGATATCTCCCGGCTGGAACGACAGTTTTAGCCATGCGGCCAACATATTAGAATCACGTTCAATTCCACACAGTATTGGCTTCCGTTCAGAAATGTTGATGGCTATCATTGATGTCGTGGCGAATTCCGATATGTACATGCCTCATTCCAACCTATTCCCCATAGATAACTATCCAACACTGCGGGCTATAGATGTAAATCTTGATACCAAATATAAAAACATAAGTGTTTACAGCCACATACACACAAAAAATCGTAACAACCCTTTAATATCTTGGCTTTTCGATGTAATCAAAAATGCACTATTGCAACAGATTAATAAGTAATGCTTATCACAGATATACGAGAACCTATTTAGCTTAAAAATATAACACTGTTTAATATTCACTCAATCGACAGGGAGTCAATCAAATATAAGGATGCAATAATTAAATATTAAGAGCGTTATTTATATGAAATTATTAACTACAGCACTAACCGTTATCGCAATTACTTCTGCTTCATCAGCTTATGCTCAGAAAGACTATTCTGGACATCGTATTGGTTTCGGTATTGTTTCTAGTGAAGTCGATCACCTAGATTCTGATTTTTCTCGAAGCGATCTAGGTAACGGGTTAAAGCTCGAATATGGTTATGACATCAACCGAATCTTTGGTGTAAACATTTCATCCGATACAAGTAAAGACGATGAAAACTATGAAGGCTATGGTTACGAAACTAAAGTTTCAACCATCAAAATAGACACTGACATCGGCTATGCATTCTTCCTTAATGGCTTTGATATAAAACCATACGGTGCCATTGGTCTTGCTCGTGTAGAGGAAAAGATTACGTTAAGTACACCTAACGAAAGTAGAAGTATCAAGGATAACAATACTTCGCTACTACTTGGCACCGGAGTTAGAGCAAATCTTGATTTCGGCCTTTATACCGACCTACGCTTCAATTTCATCATGATGGATGACTATGACATCGATCAGTTATCTTTTACTGTCGGATATAAGTTCTAAGTTCTAAGTTCTAAGTTCTACTTTCCACCAAATAAACACTTTGTTCACGATCTGTTTGGGTTGTGAACAAAGCAATCATTGCGCACCAATAAGCAAGTATTATCACCGATATAACCAATACGAATTAGCTCAATCCCTCTAAGCCAATATAGTATTACGCATTGTCCAGTTACTTCACTGGGTTTATACATGGATCGATCTAATGCTAAGGAGAGCTGAATTTACCTCGGTGGTACCATGAAATTAAAAACACTCCTTTTAGCTTCCGCTTTATTTTCAACATCTGCATTTTCAAACGGCCTTCACCTATCTCCTGAAGTAAAAATCGGCGCTTACCATGGTTTTGGAATACAAGCTGGTATTACTGATGTGGCAAACTTGGGTGCACTGTACTTAAGCTACTCCCACCTTTGGTATGACAGCAGTCGCTATGACGAAACAGTGGATGCTTACCGTGTTGGTATTCAAAATATGTTTGGGCGAAATAAAATTCACGGTTTTCAAGCTGAGATCGGAATGGCAAGCTATGACGGCACAAAAACGTGCTCAGGCGAAGTTGAAGAGAAGACAACACATGGTTTGAGCCTAGGCGGTGCCTACGTGTACCAAGCGACACCAATGCTTGGACTACGTGCAGGTGTTGATATGAATATCTTTGATCACAATAAAACCTTTGTGCCTTACGACACGACGGTCAATTTCAATCTTGGTGCCATTATTAGCTTTTAAAGGCTCGACCTACTTCAGTGCGTCATCAAGGCTTTGATCGCCTAGGTGACGTACATCTTTACCCTTCACAAAGTAAATAATGTATTCGCAGATATTTTGGCAACGGTCTCCCACTCGCTCAATCGCACGAGCTGACCACATCACCTGTAAAATATTTGGGATGTTCTTAGGATCTTCCATCATATACGTCATTAACTGACGAATGACTGCCTCGTATTCCGCATCCAACTTATCATCAAGTTTGTGAACTTCTGCCGCAGCATCGACATCCATACGAGCAAACGCATCTAATACTTGGTGAAGCATGGTGATTGCCTGACGACAAAGAGGCTCTAATGAGACATGAAATTTTTGCTCTTTGGTCGAAGGGATCTCGATCGCGCCTTGAGCAATTTTAGAGGCAACATCGCCAATACGTTCTAAGTCGGTAATGGTTTTGATGATCGCCATAATCAAACGCAGATCTTTTGCGGTCGGCTGACGCTTCGCAATAATACGAGTACATGCCTCATCAATAGATACTTCCATTGCATTAACTTTATGATCGTCACGAATTACTTTTTTGGCCAGTTCCGCGTCATCTTTATGCAGAGCTTGCATCGCAAAGGACAACTGCTGCTCTACCAATCCACCCATGGTTAATACGTGTGTACGGATAGATTCTAATTCGACATTAAACTGTCCTGAGATGTGGCGACCAAAATGCATGTCAGCTCCTTAAAAGAAATGAATAAAGCCGTTTATTTCAGAGTGACTTAGCTCTAGGTGGCTCCGATTAAAACGTTAGCTATACCTGTTAACCATACCGACCTGTTATGTAGTCTTCTGTTTGATTTTTCAATGGCGACGTAAAGATTGAGTCAGTATCTGAGTACTCGATCAATTTTCCCATATGGATAAAAGCAGTATGGTCACTCACACGCGCCGCTTGTTGCATGTTATGAGTAACGATAACCACTGTGTACTGTGTTTTCAGATCGTTGATCAATTCTTCAATCGTCAACGTGGAAATAGGATCCAATGCCGATGTCGGTTCATCTAACAACAGGACTTCTGGCTCAATCGCCACTGCGCGTGCAATGACTAAACGTTGCTGTTGACCGCCTGATAAGCCAAATGCATTTTCATGTAACCTGTCTTTAACTTCGTCCCATAACGCCGCTGCACGTAGTGAGCGTTCAACCGCATCATCAAGATCTCGACTGTTACTCATACCTTGGAGTCTCAAGCCGTAAACCACATTCTCATAGATAGACTTAGGGAAAGGGTTGGGGCGTTGGAATACCATGCCGACACGACGTCTCAATGTCGCCACATCGACCTTAGGGTGGTACACATTTTTACCATGAAGTTTTACTTTCCCTGAAACCTTACAGCCTTCAACTAAATCGTTCATACGATTAATACAGCGTAATAGGGTCGACTTACCACATCCAGAAGGGCCGATGAAAGCTGTCACTTGCCCTTTCGGGATCTGCATTGAGATATCATCGAGTGCTTGGCTTTCTTTATAATAAAGATTCAACCCTTCAATTGAGATAGCGGTTTGCTCCTCAGTTAGGTTATGAACATCTAGTGGTGCTTGGTAACCCAAGGTTTCATTAATTGAGAACATTTAATCTTGTCCTAATGTACGGTATTTTTCACGCAAGTTATTACGGATATTAATGGCTGTTAAATTCAAGCCAACGATCACCGTAACCAGTAAAAATGAAGTCGCATACACTAAAGGTCGTGCCGCTTCGATATTAGAAGTCTGAAAACCAACATCGTAGATATGAAAGCCTAAATGCATGAACTTTCTATCTAAGTGGATGTATGGAAACTGACTATCAACAGGCAAACTTGATGCGAGTTTAACAACCCCCACTAACATCAATGGGGCCACTTCCCCCGCAGCTCTAGCAATCGCTAATATTAAACCAGTAATAATTGCAGGGCTTGCCATCGGTAACACTATACGCCATAGCGTCTCAAATTGAGTTGCACCAAGCGCCAAAGAACCATGTCTCACCGCGCTAGGAATTCGCGTCAAACCTTCTTCTGTTGTCACTATCACAACTGGAAGCGTCAATACGGCCAAAGTCAGTGCCGACCAGAGTAATCCAGGAGTACCAAATGTTGGAGCGGGTAATCGCTCTGCATAAAACAAGCTATCGATAGAGCCACCAATGGTATAAACAAAAAAGCCTAAACCAAAAACGCCATATACGATCGAAGGAACACCCGCCAAATTGATCACGGCAATACGAATTAAACGGGTCAATGCATTACTTTTCGCGTACTCATGTAGGTAGATAGCAGCAACAACACCTAAAGGCATCACCACAATCGACATCAGTATGACAAGTAACACAGTACCAAAAATTGCAGGGAAGACGCCGCCTTCTGAATTTGAGTCTCGAGGATTTTCAGATAAAAATTTCCAAACTTGTTTACCCCAATGCGCAACCTTTTCAGGGTAAGACATCTTATTGGGATACCAATAATCCAATATATGACTGAGTGGTATCTCAACCGGCTCGCCTGTCATATCTTCCACCAGCAAGCTTTCCACATTCAACTGCGTTCTAAGATGCTCTAGCTTTACTTCTGCTTCATCTAATTGGCGATTTAATTCGAGTTTGGTTTCTGTATACGTTTTAAGATAGTCATCACTCACCGACTCATTAAGTTCAAGCTTACGCTTTTCCAAACGCAAGTTTTCCAACTGCCAGCTAACATTACGTATTTCTTGGTTTACAACGCGAGACGTTTCTTCCCGTAGTGTGTAGGCAAACGCCAAACCGTCTTCAAGCTTTTGATCAATGTTCGAGTTGAAGGTTCCGGAAGCCGTTTTAAAACCAACAGGTTTACCAAAGAAATACCCACCACGACTGCGCTCAATCACAGCCCATCCAGAGGGTGTGGTTGGCTCAAGCAAATTAACGTCTAATATAGAAACGAAATCAGCAGGATAGAGCTCTCTGTTTGCAACTTTGATACTTAAGCGCTGTATTAATCCAGTCGAAATATTTTCTGACGATAAAAGGTCATGAGCTTGTGGCACCTGCTCTATCGGTATGTATTTTCGTTCATACAACTGACCGATTAGTACATCTTGCTTTGACACCGTTTCGTCAAGATCGACAACTAACGATAAGTCTTTAGAGTCGACTTGCCACTGGTACAAAGGCGCTGGCCAGAAATAGGTTAACCCTTTCCAACCAATCAACAACATTAAGCCAAGAACAGAGAGCATACTAATGCTCACTGCACCACCGGTTAACCAGATCCACGGAGAGCCCGACTTAACCCAAGATATTAATGATTTAAGCTTGTTCATCGCCACCTACCTTGGACTGTGTCGATATCAACAAAGCTGTCATCATTGTCATGACATGCACAAACACAGAGCTCAATTACCTCAGCAAAATAATGAGATTCAATAAAATAACGAGATAATGCACCAAAACTACAGAGCACGATATTTATCTCTCAATCTTTGCCTTACCCACTCAGCAACAGAGTTAACCGCGAACGTGAAAATAAACAGTAAGAGTGCCGCTAGGAACAACAAGCGGAAATGAGACCCACCCACCTCTGATTCTGGTAGTTCAACGGCAATCGTTGCCGATAATGTCCTCATCCCTTCCAAAATATTCCAATCGAGAATTGGTGTGTTGCCTGTAGCCATCAAGACAATCATGGTTTCGCCAACTGCTCGCCCTAGTCCCATCATGACCGCTGAAAAAATACCGGGACTGGCCGTCAATAACACGACATAAATAAGGGTCTGCCACGCAGTCGCCCCCAAAGCTAGTGAACCATCTGACAAGTGTTTTGGGACTGAGAAAATGGCATCTTCTGCAATGGTAAAAATCGTAGGAATAACCGCAAAGCCCATGGCGAAACCAACCACTAACGCATTACGTTGGTCAAAGTCGATGCCATAACTTGCAAGGAAAGTTCGAATATCACCATCAAATAATAAAGCTTCAATACTGTTGCCACCAGCAAACACTGTAACAACAGTAATAACCAAAACAGGTATCAATATCAGCGCATGCCAACCATTAGAGAAGTGACTCGTCACCATCTTCGGTAAACAGAACCAAACAAACCCCGTCAATAATGTGCTTAATGGCAGCAAGACCATCAATGAGAAGACAGCCGTCAAATGGGTTTCAACGATTGGGGCAAACCAAAGCCCGGCCAAGAAACCAATAATAACGGTTGGTAAGGCTTCCATTAGTTCAATCGAAGGCTTCACCACTCTTCTCATTCGCGGAGACATAAAGTAGGCAGTATAAATGGCCCCGAGCACAGCAACTGGTACGGCAAACATCATGGCGAATAGAGCCGCTTTGATGGTGCCAAAAGTGATAGGGACTAAACTGAATTTCTCTTCAAAATCATCATTAGCAGACGTTGATTGCCAAACATATTGAGGCTCTGGATAACTTTCATACCAGACTTTTTGCCAAAGCGCTGAAAATGAAATTTGTGGGTATTCATTGTCGACCTTAGCAACACTGATTTTGTCATCGATAAGCGTCGCCAAATGCAATTCATTGGCAGACATCGCCGCTAGTTGTGGTGATTTATCGAATGCCCGTTCAAATAGAGAGAGCTTTTCACTGGTCGTATAGTGACTTTGTATTGTGCCATTCTTATAGAAACTGTAGAAACCCTTCCGATAAGTATCAGGCAAAATAAACTGCACTTCTTCAGCTAGCTGAAAGTCTCGAATATGAGTCAGACTACGCTGTTCATCTTTCAGTACATCAAACCATTGAGAAACTTGTCCATCCTGATGAGTTACCAGTAGGGAGTAGGCGCCCGATAATAAATCGATGCTTTTTACGGCATGCTTTGCATCACTCAAACTAAGGTCAATGACTTCTCGAACATTAAAACCAGTATTCGAGAGTTTCAAAACAGCCAAGTCAGATTGAGATCGGAGGTATAGAGTTTGTCCATCAGGCGTGACTAATAATTGTTGTTGCAAACCTAGCTTATCCGATAACCATTGGCTCTTCTTCAAAACATATTCACCAGCGAGGTCACGTTGATACCACTTAACGACAACTCGCTGGTCAGTTAACTGAGCAGCAACCGTGATGTCATGTCTATTTTTAGAAAATGAGAACTTATCGATCACAGCACCATTTGATGAATCACTATTTAAAAATGGTTCAGGTAACTTGATTTGCTCGATTTTCGGCTCAGCTTCATTGCCCTTTTGCAGCACAGGCGCACTATACTCTGGGTAGAAGAAAGTCATGTTGCTTTCGCTATCAGCAAAGGCGAACCAATTTTCAGAAGGGGTATTTCGAGAGAAGGCAATTGGATTGGTTAAGACAGTGCGCTCAAAGTAAGAATGTGCTTTTTGAGAATCTAAATCCCAAAATTGCACCAAACCAGATTTTTCGATGGTAAATGCATGTTGGCCGTATTCATCAACAGATAAAGCGATAGGCTCTTCCACACCAACGGTTTTAACGGCTTGGTCCGTCTCTAAGCCAGTATCAGAAAATACGGGTAAAATGACCATCGCCAAGTAAACAAAGATCAAAACCAAAGCAGCTAAAACGCTGACGCCACCGCATGTCACTGAAAAACGGACGAGACGATCTTTCAACCATCTTTTTTTGTCGCGCTCTTTCAATGAAAATTGGGATGAAGCCATCTGTTTATCTACCTTTTTTTAGCTACTGACATAATATGTACTTTAGATGACAGTTATATTACAAGTAACGTTAAACAACTGAAACTAATAACAAGTTTGTTAACCTTATTTCTCAAAATAAGATCACGAATTTTGTGAATCGTATCGTTCTAAATTAAAATCACACCCTCGACAACCAGCATTCTAGGATTAAGCATGACGATGGAAAAAGACTATGTCACAAAAGAACTTAGCTGGTTATCTTTCAATGAAAGGGTGCTGCAAGAAGCGGCTGATAAATCTGTTCCATTGATTGAAAGGATTCGCTTTTTAGGCATTTACTCCAAAAATCTCGATGAATTCTACAAAGTCCGATTTGCTGACATAAAACGTAAGATCTTGTTTAAAGATCCACCAACATCAACAAACTCCCCCAAAACCTTGCTAGCTCGAATGCAGGATAAAGCTGGTGAACTAGACGTTCGCTTCAATGAACTGTACAACGATTTATTGTTAGAATTAGCACGTAACCGTATTTTTCTGGTCAATGAACAGCAAATCAGCGCGGAACAAAGTGAATGGGTTAGGAAGTATTTTAAGAAAAAAGTACTCCCCCACTTAACCCCTTTGTTGTTAAACGAAGATAGTCTGTTACTCAATATCCTAAAAGATGACCAGAGCTATTTTGCCATCGACATCAACCGTCACGACTCTTCTCAATATGCACTGTTAGAGATCCCATCTGAAGAACTCCCTCGTTTTGTTAAGCTTCCAGAGGCTTCAGATTCACAACGTACAACTTTGATCTTATTAGATAATATAGTTCGATTATGTCTAGACGACCTATTAAAAGGGTTCTTTGATTACGATTCATTGACCTGCTTTGCCATTAAAATGACTCGCGATGCAGATTATGATCTGCAAAAAGACGATGAACGACAAAAAAATAGTAACAACAACCTGCTAGAGGCGATGTCGTTAGGTTTAGAGCAACGTCTCACAGCACTGCCAATTCGCCTCATTTATGAATCTGAAATGCCAGCTGAAATGCTAAGTTTTTTACGACTCAAACTCAAACTATCAGATTATGATAACGTGATTGCGGGTGGGCGTTATCATAACTTTAAACACTTTTCTGAGTTCCCAAGCCTCAATCGACATGATCTGATCAATCGTCCGCTCTCAGCCATTAAATGTGCTCAATTCAGTCAGTACCCCAACTATTTTGAAGCAATCAAAGCACGCGATATCTTATTGCATTACCCCTATCACACCTTTGACCACATTACTGAACTTGTTAGGCAAGCCTCATTTGACCCTAAAGTCACAGTCATCAAAATAAACATCTATCGAGTAGCTCGAGGTTCTAAGCTGCTCAACTCAATAATTGATGCCGCACATAATGGTAAAAAAGTGACGGTCGTGGTCGAGCTACAAGCTCGCTTTGATGAACAAGCCAATATTCAATGGACTAAGACCCTTCAAGAAGCTGGCGTAAAAGTGATCCATGGGATACCAAGTTTAAAGATTCACTCCAAGCTATTGCTCATCAAAAGAAAAAACGGCAAAACGCTGGAGCATTATGCTCATATTGGAACGGGTAATTTTCATGAAGTGACAGCTCGCGTCTACACTGATTTTTCTTTGTTAACTGCAAATGAAGAGTTAACGCAAGAGGTTAGACAGGTCTTCAAATACATTGAGAACCCTTATCAAAAATCACAATTTAAACTGCTTATTGTGTCACCAAAAAATACCCGAAAACGGCTTTATCAGTTAATCGACAATGAAATACAGAATGCGGCTGATAACAAACCAGCATCGATCACTCTGAAATTAAACAACTTAGTCGACCGAGGTATCATCGACAAACTGTATCAAGCCAGTCAGGCGAATGTAAAAATTAGAATGATCATTCGTGGTATGTGCTCTTTGGTGCCAGGGATCCCAAACATCAGTGACAATATTGAGATCATTAGCGTGGTCGATCGTTTTCTCGAGCATCCAAGGGTGATGATCTTTCATAACACAGGAAAACCCAAAGTATACATATCTTCAGCTGACTGGATGACACGAAATTTTGACCACCGAATCGAGGTGGCAGCCCCTATTTTAGACCCAAAGATCAAGCAAACCATTATCGACATCACTGAGTTTCATTTTGAAGATTACAACAAAGCCCGGAGCCTTGACCAAGCGATGAGTAACGTTTATTTACCGCCACAATCTAACCGCCTAGATTATTCAACGTCACAACTCGCCACTTACCACTATATTAAACATAGTGAGAAACAAGCTCGTAAGAAATACAAGCAAGAGAAGAAGTCATGCAGTTAATCGGTGATAAACGCCCAAGATGTATTGCAGCTATCGATTTAGGTTCGAATAGCTTCCATATGGTGGTCGCTCAAGTTTTTGATCAACACTTACAGTTGGTCAGTCGACACAAGCAAAAAGTGAGATTGGGGGATGGGCTGGACGCACATCAGTATCTATCCAAAAACGCGATCGAGAGAGGTTTGGAATGCCTCACACTCTTTGCCGAAAGACTCACTGACTTTGAGGTTGATGATGTCAGAGTAGTTGCCACACACACGCTAAGAAAAGCTAAGAATGCTAAAGAATTTTTGGAACGAGCAAAGACCATATTCCCCTTTCCTATAGAGATCATTTCAGGACAAGAAGAAGCCCGGATTATCTATAACGGCGTAGAACATACCCAGATAGCCTCTAAAACAAAGCTCGTGATTGATATAGGAGGAGGAAGTACTGAAATAATAGCAGGACAGGGCTTTACACCCAAAATCACTCATAGCTTATCGATGGGTTGTGTCAGCTTCACTCAACGTTTTTTCATTGATGGAAAACTCACATCACAACACTTTTCTAACGCCTATTCCGCGGCTATTCAGTTGTTAACTCCCTTGATTGAGGACTACCACTCATTGACTTGGGACGTCGCCTTTGGTTCATCTGGCACAACGAAATCAATCAAAGAGGTACTTATAGGATTAGGTTTTTGTGATGGCTATATAACACCAGCACGACTGAGTTATCTAAAAAATCATTTGAGTGAATTTTCTTCATCAAAAGAAATTCTTCTTTCAGGATTAAGCGATGAAAGAAAACTGGTGTTTGCCGCTGGCGTCACCATTTTATCGGCAGTAATGGATACTCTAAATATCAAAGAGCTACACTTCTCTGACGGCGCTTTAAGAGAAGGCGTTCTTTATGATATGGAAGATAAGTTTAAAAACTGCGACATACGAGTGCGCACCGCAGAGGCACTAATCTCACGCTACCACATAGACTTAGCTCATGGGGAAAAAGTAAAAGAGCTAGCGCTTACGTTATTGAAACAAATTAAACCGCAGGTAGAAACCGAAGTCAGTCGTGAATTATTTGATCTTCTTGGCTGGTCAGCACTGCTTCATGAAATAGGACAAAGTATTTCATTTCAAGGCTACCATCGCCATTCAGCTTATTTGCTCAAACATACGACGATGCCCGGCTTTAATACAGAACAACAACGTCTGCTCTCGGTATTGGTTCGCTATCAAAGAAAAGCAATTAAGCGACAAGAGTTACCTGAGTTATCTCTGTTTAAACCTAAACAAGTAACGCTCCTAATTCGAATATTAAGACTTGCTATCCTTATCAATCGACAACGAAATCAATCATCAACACCAAGTGTGAAATTAACGATTGAGCAGGAGGAAAGATGGACTTTAGAAGGGGATAGCACTGACTGGTTAGTCAAAAATCAATTGCTTGATTATGAACTCAAAGAAGAGCAACAGCGTTGGGAAAATACGGGGTGGTTATTAAAATTAAGCTGAAGAGTTAACTTAAAGACAATCAACTAAAACAAAAACAGCCTACTATTCAGCAAGCTGTATACCATTTTTTAAAGAATGAGTTAGAGCCCGATCTTGGCTAACTCTTGCTCTGCGAACTCAGACGGTATCGCTAAGTAACCATCTTTTTCTACAAGCTCTTGTCCCTGCTTTGAGAACACAAAAGTAAGAAACTCTCTCTCAACAGGAGAAAGTGGTTTATCAGGATGCTTGTTCACATAGACATACAAAAAGCGAGATAACGGATAGTCACCGCTCAAAATATTCGCTCGAGTAGGCTCAACATATTGCAAACCTTTCTCTGCAATCGGAATTAATTTAACGCCAGCGACTCGATAACCAATGCCAGAGTAGCCTATCCCACTGATGGACGATGCGACAGATTGAACAACTGAAGCAGAACCAGGCTGCTCATTGACTCGATTCTTGAAATCACCTCCGCACAACGCATTTTGCTTGAAGTAACCATAGGTTCCCGAAACTGAATTGCGGCCGAATAGTTGGAAGCGATGTTTTGCCCACGGTTGATCAACGCCTAGATCATGCCAGTTATTTAGTGGCTTAGTCGCACCACAGCGTAATGTCTCAGAAAAAATACCGTCAATCTGACGAAAGTTCAGCCCTTCAATTGGATTATCACGGTGCACAAACAGACCGATAGCATCGATAGCAACTCGGAGCGCTGTTGGCTTATAGCCATGCTCTCTTTCGAACGCTTCTACTTCTCTTAGGCGCATTGGTCGGCTCATAGGACCAAGATGAGCTGTACCTTCCGTTAAAGCTGGAGGTGCCGTTGCAGAACCAGAAGCTTGAACCTGAGCGTTAACATTCGGATAGTAAGATTTAAACTCTTCGACCCATAACGTTGTCATACCCGCCAAAGTATCCGAGCCTACCGACAATAAGCTCCCAGAAATACCTGGTACCTTAGAATAATCGGGAAGCGATTCGATGCTCTGTTCAGCATGACTAGGGTAAACCAAAGCAAACGATAATAATGAACTAACGGGTAAACGCGTCCTGCGTATTAAAGTATTCATGACACGGTTAGTCTATTTGGAAGCGTGAAATGGAATCGGCTACCAACGCCAACTTCACTTTGAATTTCTAAATGTGAGTCATGATGGCTAAGCGCATGCTTCACAATCGCTAACCCAAGACCACTACCACCCGTATCGCGTGAGCGAGCTTTATCAACACGATAAAAACGCTCAGTGAGTCGATGCAGGTGTTGTGGCTCTATTCCGTCTCCGGTGTCTGACACGTCCAAACATGCACCTTGGCTAGTTTGATACCAACGAACCTTAACCGTAGCGCCCGGTGGCGTATATTTGACTGCGTTGTAAACTAGATTCGATATTGCGCTTCTTAGCTGATCTTCATCCGCTAAGACTCGTAAGCTCTTATCAATATCAAACTCTAGCTTATGTTCACGATCGCCACTTAAGCTTGCAGCCTCTTTCTCCAATACTTCTAACATAGCCGGTACATTGACGACTTCATCCAACTCATGCATCGGTGCAGCTTCAATTTTTGACAGTGTTAAAAGCTGATTCACCAGACTGTTCATTCGGTTTAATTGCTCAGTCATCACGCCATGGGCTTTAGGCCACATAGGCCCAACGATCATGTCTGGATCTTCCGTCATTTCAAGGTAGCCCTGAAGTACGGTCATTGGAGTACGCAACTCGTGAGAAACGTTAGCAAAGAAGTTACGACGCATACCTTCCAACTGTTTAAGTTGAGTAACGTCACGCACGACCATCAGGTGTTCGCCCTCAGTGTACGGCACGATACGCAATTCAAGCATACGTTCCACATTGAGTGGCGATGGCATCTCTAACGGCTCTGAGAAATCTTGTTTATTTAGGTACTTGATGAAGTCCGGCGTGCGGATCAAGTTGGAGATAGGTTGCCCAGAGTCGTCTGGCCAGCGAAACCCCAGCAAATACTGAGCAAGCTTGTTACACCAAACGATATTGCCTTCACCGCGAAATACCACAACGGCATCGGGTAGAGATTCAGCACCATTTCTGAAACGGCGGATTAGGTTAGTCAGTTCTTTGCGTTTGCGACGCTGCCTCTGCTGCATACGATAAATACCGTTAAACAGAGATTCCCAATTTCCTGAGCCTGAAGGTGGTGTTAAACGCTTTTCATCCCACAACCAAGCGGACAACCGCATCTGATTGTGTAAATGCCACCCCAACTGCAAAATCGTAGCAGCGAGCAGTAACCATGGTAAATAGCCGAATATCCAACCGACTAAAACCCAAGGTGCGTAAAAAAAAGCCAGCTCCCAAGCTAGCTTTTTCCAGGTTAACTTTTCAACCATTCAGGACTCCGTAAACTGGGTAGCGAAGCCACACTAAGCTTTTGTAGAAAAACGGTAGCCCGCGCCGCGAACCGTTTGGATTAGCTTATCATGACCTGCAGATTCAAGCGCCTTACGTAGGCGTCGAATATGTACGTCAACAGTACGATCTTCAACGTAAACGTTGGTACCCCATACATTGTTCAGCAGCTGTTCTCGGCTGTATACGCGCTCTTGGTGAGTCATAAAAAAGTGCAGCATTTTAAACTCGGTCGGTCCCATATCAACAGGGCCTTCACTTGCAGTAACGCGGTGAGATACAGGGTCTAATTTAAGACCTTGAACATCAATAACATCTTCCAATGCGGTAGGCGTGACACGACGAATAACCGCCTTGAGGCGTGCTACTAGTTCTTTTGGTGAAAATGGTTTAGTGATGTAGTCGTCAGCGCCGACTTCTAATCCACGGACCTTATCTTCTTCTTCGCCACGAGCCGTCAGCATCACTACAGGAATGTTGCGAGTTAACTCTTCACGCTTCATGTGCTTGATAAAGTTTATCCCGCTACCACCAGGTAGCATCCAATCTAGTAATACTAGATCTGGGAAAGGTTCACATAGCTTGTTTACCGCTGTATCGTAATCTTCAGCCTCTACTGCTTGGTAGCCTTTTTGTTCAAGAACAAAACACAGCATCTCACGAATAGGTGCTTCATCCTCAACGACCAGAATCCTTCTCGACATAATTGAATAGCCTTTGTATGTAATCAACGCATTGCATTATCTGAGTTAATTATGACACTTTTGTGACCTTTGAAAACAAATTTTCATATAACTGTCTCAAAGAATTCACTTTATAACTTTTGGAACAGAGCTAGGGACAAATCAAGTTAGATCTCATATCATGAAGCACTTCTAAAAAGGTATGAGAAAAATTTATGTGGTTTAAAAATTGCCTAGTCTATCGCTTCAACCGTGATATTGATTTCAACGCAGATCAGCTAGAGAAACAACTTGAAGAATTCCGTTTTACTCCTTGTGGTAGTCAAGACAAGCAGAAGTTTGGCTGGGTAAATGCGATGGGTAGACACGGCGATATGATGACGCACGTATCAGAAAACCGCATTCTAATTTGTGCAAAGAAAGAAGAGAAAATGCTTCCAGCTTCTGTGATCAAAGATTCATTGAATGCAAAAGTAGAAACGCTTGAGGCAGAGTCTGGTACTCCTCTGAAAAAGAAAGAAAAAGACAGCCTAAAAGAAGACATCATCATCGACCTTCTTCCTCGTGCTTTCAGCCGCAGTAACTTCACTTACGCGCTGATCATGCCGAAAGAAGGCTTTATTGTGGTTGATGCTAGCAGCTACAAGAAAGCTGAAGACGTATTAGCATTACTACGTAAAACAATGGGTAGCTTGCCAGTAGTACCAGCTATTCCAGAGCAAGCGATTGAAACGACTCTGACAGAATGGGTTAAGTCAGGTGATACTCCTAAGGGTATTACAATGCTTGATGAAGCAGAGCTTAAATCAATCCAAGAAGACGGCGGTATTGTTCGAGTTAAGAAACAAGAACTAGAAGCTGATGAGATTAAAAACCACATCGAAGCCAACAAAGTTGTGACTAAGCTTCTGATCAACTGGCAAGATCGCATTGAGTTTATTCTTGCTGAAGATGGCAGCATCAAGCGCCTGAAATTCAGTGATGAACTAAAAGATGAGAACGACGACATTCCTCGCGAAGATCAAGCAGCGCGCTTTGATGCAGATTTCTCACTTCTATGTGGTGAATTCAGTGTTTTCCTACCAAACCTATTTGAATCATTAGGCGGGTTAACTCAACCTAACGCTTAATCAGTAATACTCAAAGCTCAGATGTCGATGGCATCTGAGCTTACTTCCCTCAAACTTCTGCTTATATCCATATCTCCACCCTATTCTTAATATCATTGTTATCTTTAAGGCTATCAACCAAACTCATTTTAGCGTAAAATTTGCGCCCCTTTGATATCACTTGGTGGTATCAACCTGACTTGAGATCAGATTAGAGAACGAAGCAATGACTACACAAAAACCATTTGTACCTGAACTATTATCACCGGCAGGAAGCCTTAAAAACATGCGTTACGCATTCGCCTACGGCGCAGATGCAGTTTACGCAGGCCAGCCACGTTACAGCCTTCGTGTTCGTAACAACGAGTTCAATCACGAAAACCTACAAATCGGTATCGATGAAGCTCATGCTCAAGGCAAAAAGTTATATGTTGTATGTAACATTCAGCCACACAACTCTAAATTAAAAACATTCATTCGCGACCTTAAACCTGTTGTAGAGATGGGCCCTGACGCTCTGATTATGTCAGACCCAGGTCTTATCATGATGGTTCGTGAATCATTCCCAGAAATGCCAATCCACCTTTCTGTACAAGCAAACGCAGTAAACTGGGCAACCGTAAAATTCTGGTCAACTCAAGGCGTTGAGCGTGTGATCTTATCTCGAGAGCTTTCACTTGAAGAAATCGAAGAGATTCGCGAAAACTGTCCAGAAACAGAACTTGAGATCTTTGTCCACGGCGCACTATGCATGGCTTACTCCGGTCGTTGTCTACTTTCTGGTTACATGAATAAACGCGATCCAAACCAAGGCACTTGTACTAACGCTTGTCGTTGGGAATACAAGACTGAAGCAGCGAAAGAAGACGAAAACGGTCAGATCGTTGAAGCAAACCCTACAGGTGTCGCTATTCAAGAAGTAGAAACTCAAGGTATTGAAGTTCAAGACGAGCGCCCAGACAACACACTAGGCCTTGGCAAACCAACTGATGAAGTCGTTTTACTTTCTGAATCACACAAGCCAGAAGAGAAAATGGCAGCGTTTGAAGATGAGCATGGTACTTACATCATGAACTCTAAAGATCTTCGCGCGATTCAGCACGTTGAACGCTTAACTAAGATGGGTGTTCACTCTCTTAAAATCGAAGGCCGCACTAAGTCATTCTACTACTGTGCACGTACAGCGCAGGTTTACCGTAAAGCCATTGATGATGCTGTTGCAGGCAAACCATTTGATGAAAGCCTAATGGGTACGTTAGAGAGCCTAGCTCACCGTGGCTACACTGAAGGTTTCTTGCGTCGCCACACTCACGACACATACCAAAACTACGAGTACGGTTACTCAATCTCAGATACTCAACAATTCGTAGGTGAATTCACTGGCAACCGCCGCGGTGACTTAGCGGAAGTCGAAGTGAAGAACAAGTTCCTAGTTGGCGATAGCTTAGAAATGATGACACCAAAAGGTAACATCGTTTTCAAGTTAGAAGTTATGGAGAACCGTAAATCTCAGCCAGTAGATGACGCAAAAGGTAACGGTCACTTTGTATTTATTCCAGTACCGGCTGACCTTGACCTAGAATTTGGTTTGTTAATGCGTAACTTGAGCGCAGGCCAAGATACACGTAACGCTTCAGGTAAATAACTTTACCTAGAAACTCTACTGAGAAGAAAGCAATGGCTCTGTTAATAACTGACAAGTGCATAAACTGCGATATGTGTGACCCAGAATGCCCAAATGGCGCAATCACGATGGGTGACAGTATCTTCGAAATCGATCCTGATTTATGTACTGAGTGTAAAGGTCACTATGAGAAGCCAACATGTCAATCAGTGTGCCCTATTACAAAATGTATCATCACTGACCCAAACCATATTGAAACTGACGATGAACTACTAGAGAAGTTTGTTATCATTCAAGGCTTGACCTAAAAAAGAAAAGGTTCAACTTAACCATAAGTTGAACCTTTTTTTTATCCCGATTTACCAATTGGATAAATATTGCAGAAAAGCTCTTTTTCAAATTGATATTCGAGTCGCTCTCGCCAATTTATCGATTGTGCTATAGGAACAAGATAAAAATTCTCCCTACTGGTGTCTGTCACAAATGCCATTCCATACTGCATTAATTCATAGTGCACATCATTGACGAAACTAGGGTCTAATCGTTGTCTACCGGTCAATTGATTAATATCATCTCTTGAGATAGAAATACCTGAGCTTTCCGTACTGAACCTATGTCGTAACCATTCTGAAAATTCCTTTGCACAAATCATAGTCATAGTCTTATCCTTGAATTATCTATCGACGGGTATCAGACTCTGATTTCACAACTGCACATAAGCCGTATCTTTCACCCCAAAACTCTCCATCCCTGACCAAACGTTATCAAATTCGCCATTGTTCCTACTGTTGTCGTTGTTGTTTTTTTAATATCAAACGATGTTCTTAATTACGTGTTTATAAACTCTAGACAAAAGTGTGACATTTCTCCAGTTTCAGAGACGAGAAAGTCAGTGGAATTACCACTGTAATTAACCTCGATAGATGCGATTACTTATTAGATATCAAGGCCAAACACTGACTCGGCATTACTTTAACTTTCTTTTTTTTCTTACTTTTAACGACTTTTTTAGGTGGAGGCACTGGAATGGTCTGCGGAGCCCAACTGGCAAGCTCATCTCCACAACCATCACCTTTTGGCGGGTTTGCCTGAGCGATGCAGTTAGAACTACCTTTAGGACATTTTAAACGAACATGAAAATGAGAGTGGTGACCCCACCAAGGTCTGATTTTTTCTAACCAGGTTCTATCATTGGCATCAGGATCTTCTTGTTCACAAAGGGCTTGTTTAATCACTGGATGGACAAAAATACGCACCACTTTTTCATCTTTCGCTGCATAGCGAATAACTTGAAAGTGATCATCAGTCCAATTCGATTTGCGCAATTTGTAGTTGGTTAGATCCACGACACTCACAGGTTTCGGTACAGCAAGCTCATTAACTGAAAGTCTCTTACTTGTTAGCCTCAACCATATATCAATATCTAACCCAGTTTGATGGCTTGAATGGCCAGAAGAAAAACGTCCGCCTCTTGGCAGAGATATATCGCCAACCAATAAATTGGTGTTGAGTTTTTCATCAGTAGTAACACCTAACCTTTCAATAAACTGAATCGCCTCAGAATGGCCGTAATAACGCTCTCTCTGAGGGCGAATAATTTGGTATCCCTGCCCATCAATAGGCAAAGCCTGTGCGCCATCAAGACAACCATTGGCATAACTTCCGATTGATGAGGTTGAGTTTCTTGTCGGGCTTTTCTCTTTTTCCCATGGGGTTGCCAATACAAAAAACGAACAAAAGATTGCGGCTAATGTACAAAATAACCTCATAACAATTCCAAGTGAACAATGTCTATTATTTATAGTAGTCGTCATTAAGCTATAGGTGCATATCGAGTTCGATTTTTCGAAGAGAATTGAGGTATTGCTAGTTAATTGGGGAGCTTTCAAACTTCAAACAGGAAGAGATAAACGACGAACATTTCAGAACTCAATATAAAGACAATATTAGCTCGGTACTCTTTCTATACCGGATGTAACTGTTGAATTTATCAAATCCTAGAAAGCAAAAAAGGCTCTAGTCTTTCGACTAGAGCCTTAAATATGGCAGGGGTGGAGAGATTCGAACTCCCAACACGCGGATTTGGAATCCGCTGCTCTGCCAATTGGAGCTACACCCCTATTTTCAGTTTTAAAGAGCTGAAACTCTGAATAAGTGGCGGAGTGGACGGGACTCGAACCCGCGACCCCCGGCGTGACAGGCCGGTATTCTAACCAACTGAACTACCACTCCGCAGTGGTCAACTCACTAAGTGAGCGTCCATATCTCCAGGTCGGTCAACCTAAAGATTTAATTTAAAGCCTGGCGATGTCCTACTCTCACATGGGGAAACCCCACACTACCATCGGCGCTATTGTGTTTCACTTCTGAGTTCGGCATGGAATCAGGTGGGTCCACAATGCTATGGTCGCCAAGCAAATTTTAAAATTCGGAAAGCTTATTTAAAAGTATTTCTCTTCAAACGCATTCAAGGTCTGGTACTTCTGAGTCCACAAAACCCCTTGGGTGTTGTATGGTTAAGCCTCACGGGCAATTAGTACAGGTTAGCTCAATGCCTCGCAGCACTTACACACCCTGCCTATCAACGTCGTAGTCTACGACAACCCTTTAG
>NZ_CAWQUW010000009.1:0-109012 GCF_963898195.1 Vibrio sp. L3-7
CCTGACTAATTCGTAGCACTAGTCAAAGGATTACGTAAAAATAGAGACCGTCAATTTCCCTCGGTAATTAAGCGAATGACAAAGTCGCTTGGTAGTTACGATACGACAGAATCGCTTGGTGATCACACTTACTGGCGGAGCAACTTAACTCATAATTGCCCCACTTTAAGGTAGAGTAAACACTCATTCACACTCTGTTAATGTACATTTGCCCTATAAGAAGTTATCCATTCTTCTGTTGTTGCCCGCTGCGCTGTAATTTTTGAATTGTCGCTGAACTCATACTTCAGAACAATTTTGCGACAGAACCTTTTTTATTTAGAGAGAAGTGAATTCTCATTTACAAAAATCAGATCCTCAATAGTGAACCTGTCGACTTAAGATGAGTCGCCGTTTAAACAGAAGCTTGTTTGATTATTTGATGCGACATATATTGATAATCAAAATGTAAAAGGATTTTCAGTGGAAACAGCAAAGATATGGCAAAGCGAACACTTTTCAGGGATTGAATTGTTGTCCGCTAACTACAACAAATTTGAGTTCGCTAAACATTGGCATGATGAACTTGCTATTGGTTTGATCGAAGAAGGAGCGGAAGGGCTCTTGTATCGCGGTCAAAACATTGTGGTGCCTAAAAATCATATCATCGCTATAAACCCTTCTGAGATTCATACTGGTTACGCAAGTTGTGATGACGGTTGGCGGTATCGTATGTTTTACTTCGACTTACATACAATCTATCAGCAGTTTGAGCAATCAGGGCTTCGCGTCGATCCTATTTTGGATAAACCCGTTATCAACGATCTTGAGTTGTTTGCCGAACTCAAGCAACTGCATTTAGCACTTGAAAATACAAGCTTTGATTTGACTAAAGACACTTTGCTCACGGTGGTGTTAGAGAAGCTATTCTCCCGATATGGTTCGTCGAAATCAAACTGTGGTACTGGTAAGGACGATGATAGAAGTGCATTGTTAACCAGAGAGTATCTGTTGGACAACTGGCATCTCAATGTGTCACTTGAACAACTAGAAGGTGAGACTGGGAGATCTAAGTTTCAGTTAATTCGCGCCTTCAAGCAGGCTTATGGCATCACCCCTCATCAATTTCTACTGTTGGTCAAAGCCCATAAAGCCAAGCAATTATTAGCGTACGGGAATAGCTGCGTCGACACCTCGCTAGCGTGTGGGTTTTATGACCAAAGCCATTTCAATCGTAACTTCAAACGTGCCTTTGGTATAACGCCCAAAAACTACAATCTTCGTTGATTGCAATTTTGTACAAGAGACTTAAAAGCCGATGAAATATCCTCCCTACAAACTGCAGAAGGAGGTAATGCTATGAGTTTGTTTTTTATTTGGTTAGGCGTGATGTTTCCCTTGGTTTTTAGCCCAGGGCCAGCGAACATTATTTTTGCAGCATCAGGTGCGAAGGTGGGCGTTAAGAAATCACTACCGCTTCTGGTTGGCGTGGATCTTGTTTTTATCATCAAGTCACTAATCATTGGTCTTGGGTTAGGTCAAGCTGTTCAGAGTTACCCAAACACAATGAATGTTGTGCAACTTATTGGGGCGGGTTACCTGATTTATTTAGGTATAGCCTTTTTAAAAAACTCAAGTGGCGACTCGCAAAATGAAGATAAAGTATTTGGGTTTGTTGATGGTTTAATCGTTCAGCTTCTTAATAGTAAGGGATGGTTGATGGTCTTTCTGATGTTCTCACTATTTAGCGAGCAAGCTCAGAACACATTTGGCGAACACGGCACTTTAGTCTTGGTTATTTGGCTCGCGATATTGAATGTATCGATGCACTTAGTGTGGATAAAAATGGGCTTTTGGTTGTCTAGAATCAGTAGTAGTGAACACTATGCTAAAGGTTTGAACTTCTTTTATGCGGGATGTTTACTGGTAGTTTCCTTGGGGTTAGTCATTAATAACCCAATCTGGGCTTAAACGAAGGTGCGGACTTAGTCTGCGCCTTTATGGGTTCTGTCGCAAAGTTCCCCCCCCTTTACCAAAAGTGATCTGCACCGTCAATGCTGGACTCCAAATTAAGTGATTTTCCATACTTTTAGTTATTCATAAATTGCTAATTTAGGTGAAGCCCTAACACACATTTGTCCAAAAGTGAGTTGGATGACAAGTGTATATGTGTGTGATCACCAAGGGATTCTGTCGTAATGACTATCAACTTATAGGGAGACCTTAGTTTTTATGACAAGTTTACGCTTGGAAAAGCATCAAAATCAGCCCGATTTACAAAAAATTATGACAACTGCTATAATTGAGGTTCAAAAAGAGAAGTTATTAACCTAACTCACTGTTAAAGATAGAGTTTGTTATAAATCGTCAGAAATTGAGTCCGAAAAAAATTCCAAGGGTAGAAATTTTGGGGTAACGGTTATCACTGATGGAACTGAGAATCAGAAACGACGGTTAAATTAAATCTTCTCGATATATAAGATCACTTCGCCTACTTTAAAACCAAATTTAGACATCTCAGTTTTGTTGAACAAGCGTTTGTCGTCCATCAAGAACATCCAGTCGTCTAATACGACTTCATAGGTGCTGCCGTCGACTTCAATTTCTAAGTCATATTTCCAATATAGAGCAGAACCTAGAGTCTCGCCATAAGCGGTACCGACTACATCATTAGCAGTGCCTGAATAGGTGTTTTCGCCGGTTTTTATTAGGTTCCAAACGCGTGTTGAGCGCTCGCCATCAGCAAAAGAGAACCACTCTTTGATTTCTCCTTTGTCACCGTCCCAAGTCGCGATAAGCTTGACGTCAAAGCGGCGCAGTAAGTCGCCTGAACGATCGAGTACCATACCATAGGCCTTCAGTTCACCATTAAAAAAGGTTTCAAGCTTAAGTTCCGGAGTGGTGTCTACGTGGTTATCTAAACTTGCGGAACCACAGCCTGCTAGCCAAGTCAGCGACAAAATGGCTACCGCGAATTTTATTATTTTTGTTTTTGGATTCATTTGTTCAAACCTAATAGTTGTTTGCGTAGGCCTGGCTCGGATGTGTTTTCAGATAACCAAATCGCTAGAAAGGCTTCACCAAATTGCTTGTCTTGGATGGTGCCTATGGGTTGCTCATCGAAATAGAAGCGACTTACGTTGTCTTCAGCGACACGGATAGTGAGGGTACTTCCTTCTTCAACACTGGGCCACATTGCGTACAAAGGCTTCAACCAACGTTGGATATTGTTGTTGGAGTAACCAAGTTTGCTCCACTGGTCTTTGGTTGCGTCTACAAGGTCTTTGCTGTCAATTGCTCGGTAGTACTCAAGTTTCAAAGCACGCTCAGAGTTAGATGGAGTGGTATAGAACTCTGCAGAATACAAAGTCCAAAACAAGTAACTCATCTCACCTTGACCACGCTTGTTTAAATCATCGACAGCAGAAGCTTTGGCATTTTCGGTAAATAGGAGTGCTGCGCAAATGAGGGTTAAGGTGACTAAGCTAAATAGTCGGTTTCTTGATTGCTCGCTTGTTTGAGTGCGAACGCGACTAACGTTGCTCTCAGATTTGAACGCTTGCGTAGGGTTGTGTGGAAAAGCCATAAGTCACCTCGTTGATGCCATTTTAGGTTGTACTAAGTTGGAGTAGGCGGCCACCAGTAAGGGCAACAAAAACCCCCAACTTATTGCAAGGGCAGCTAACACCGATGCATCTGGCCAAGTAGTAAGAAGGGCGCCTGCTTTGATGCCTCCCCAATAACTACTAGTACCTGCTACGAACCCTATGGCAAACAAGATCACTTTCGAGCATTTTAAAAGCCAATTTAGGCTGTGGTTAAAACTGATTAAAAACATGATCCACAGGCAAACGAGCCACACTGGAAACCACGATTGATTAGCAATTTCAGAGTCGACGGCAAACACGCCGAAGTGAAGTAAGAGGCTATCAAGCAACAGCCCTAATGGTAATAAAACGAGTACTTTCAGATCGCTACTGCGAGTGGGGGAGAGAAGGAAGTGAACGGCCACAATCAGTGGCGTCACGAACGGGGCTTGCGCGGTAAAGAATGCGCTGCAAACCCAGGTCGCTTGAAACAGAACGAGATTAATAATCCAAAACCGTTTCATCTTTTGCTCCAAAGTAACGAGGTTTTCTTGCAACTAGGTGGTGAGTGCTGATCACGCGCTCTAAGAATGCACCTTCACAGTAGCAGAAGTAGAAGATCCACAAGCGTTTGAACTCTTCTGAATACCCTAAAGATTCTAGCTCTTCCCAACTGTTTTCGAACGCGATGTTCCAATCGTTGAGGGTTCGAGCATAGTGCAGACCAATGTCATCAATTTCTTGAACCACAAGATCTGTGCTGGTCGCAAGGTGTTGGGTCATCACTGAAACCGAAGGGAGACAGCCGCCAGGGAAGATGTACTTCTGAATAAAGTCGACGCCTTTGCGATATTTATCGTAACGACTGTCGGCAATAGTGATCGCTTGAATCAGCATTTTTCCCGAAGGCTTTAGCAATGAGGAGCACTTTTCAAAGAATGTCTCTAGATATTCATGTCCGACCGCTTCTATCATCTCGATAGAGACCAACTTGTCGTACTCACCAGAGAGGTTTCGATAATCCTCTTTGAGGAGGGTAATTTTGTCGGTTAAGCCGAGTGCTTTTACTCTCTCTTCTGCGAGAGCGTGTTGAGCATCTGAGATAGTGGTTGTTGTCACTTTGCAGCCGTAATGCTGAGCCATGAATATGGCCAAGCCACCCCAACCAGTACCTATCTCAACCACGCTGTCCGATTCAGACAGCTCTAACCGTTCACAGATAGTCTTCATTTTGTTTTGCTGAGCTTCTGAAAGGGTTAGTGCGTCTTCACGGTATATTGCTGACGAGTATTGCATTGAGTTGTCTAAGAAACGCTCATACAAATCATTGCCGATATCGTAGTGGGCAAGAATATTACGTTTAGAACCCTGCTCGGTGTTGGCATTCTTTCGGCGCAATAATAGGTTTTTGATTCGTGAAATCCATTGTGTTTTATCGTCAAGCTCGTCGAGTTGAGATTGATTTCGAGCCATGATTTGGATCACTTTGGTGAGATCTGGGCTTGTCCATTTGCCGTCAATGTAGGCCTCAGATGCACCAATACTGCCATTGATGACCACATCTCTAAAAAAAGTGGCATCATGAATGACGATTTGACCTTTTAGGTCTGCTTCACGGTCACCGAACACCGAATGTTGGTCTCGCTCAATTATCTCGAGCGTCGCAAATTGTAGACGCTCAAGCACTTTGAATATTAAAGCCCGATATTTACAGTTGCTCGAAACAGCAACGGCTTTAGCTTGTTGCTCAATATTGTTGTTTTGTTTTGCAAGCTGTTCCATGTAAACCTCGCTGAGAACTGGTTCTAATTTTTATCCAACTAAGATTATCTGATGCTCATCTGATTGAGCTAACCAAAGCCTTCTGTTTAGTCGTAATGAAGACGCTTAAGATGTTGAGTCTGGGTGCGTCACAAACGGTACTTTTTTCAGGAATAATTTGAGAGCCTGATAATAAATGCCCATTACGACTTTGATGGTCATCGCTGGGATTTTGAATACCGTTTTTCGAATGTTCGTCTTGGTTACTGACTGCTTTGTCAGTGCTAATGTCGCATCGAAAAGCTTGTCGTCTCGTCGGCTTTCAATGTGGACGAGTGTTCGCTTCGCTGGTGGCTTAATCTTCCAAAAGTAGGTCATGTCTAAATCCATGAACGGCGAAACGTGAAACTCTTTTTTAACCTTCAATTCTTGGTGCATGTCGATCAGGTAGTAATGTCGTTGGCGCCATGGAGTGTTACTCACTTCAGCCAACATAAAGCGACAGTCTCCGGTTTCGTCATAGCAGAAAAAACAGTTAATTGGGCTGAAATAGATACCTAGACAACGGCATTGAGCTAGCATCGTCACACGGTTTGAATCAGACCAAACGCCACCAAGTTGTTGTACTTTGGATGCTATACGTTGCTTAAGTGATTTGGGTTCACTATCGGTGACATTTTCTTTTTTTTCAGCGAGATAATCCGATTCGACAAAGCGAATAGGGTTGTACCATTGAGTCCCGAACAGCGCACTACGCGCTGTGGTTTGGAGTAGCTCATCAAGATCTAACCCCATCATGTAAAGCTCGTAGCTAAACTGGTGTGTGATATCGCCAAAGCGGCGATGTCTGACGTTACCCCAATAGATACCGCTGAGCTCTTCACTCTTTTCTGATGCGATCTCCATTTCGGATGTCAGGGTTTGACTGCTCATAGCGCTGAACTCGTACTCAAATCTAAACCGAAGCGTTTGGTTACATCGAGTGCGCTGTGGACACCATCTTCATGGAACCCGTTATACCAATAAGCACCGGCAAAGTGCGTCTGATTTTTGCCACATATTTGCTCACGCTTGTGCTGAGCTTCTACTGTGTTCGAGTTAAGAACGGGGTGATGATAAACAAAGCTGCGAATGATTTTTTCTGGGTCGATAGCTTCGCTCTGATTCAAGGTCACACAGAAGGTGTCCTGGCTTTCGATGCCTTGCAGGATGTTCATGTTGTAAGTTACACAGGCAGGTCTCTGACTGTTTCCATCCAACATGTAGTTCCAACTTGCCCACGCAAGTTTTCTGTCTGGTAACAATCGGGTATCAGTGTGCAGAACCACTTCATTGCGACTGTACGGAATTTCGCCAAGCACTTGTTGCTCTTGTTCTGTCGCATCGCCGAGTAAACGTAGTGCTTGGTTTGAGTGGCATGCAAAGATAACTTCGTCGAAGTGTTGTGTACCACCGTCTTCGAATTCGATGGTGACGCCTGTTTCTTGGCGAGTCACTTGTTTGATCGATGTGTTTAACGCGACAGGTTTGTTCAGGCGAGAAAGGATGATCTCAACGTAAGAGCGAGAGCCTTTAGGGACTACGTACCATTGAGGGCGATTAGCAATATCTAATAGGCCGTGGTTGTAGAAGAACTGAATGAAGAATTTAAGCTCAAATTCTTCCATCTCTTCTAGACTTGTCGACCAGATAGCTGCGCCCATTGGCAAGATGTAGTGCTGACTGAAAAAGTCTGAAAACTGATTGTCGCGCAGGAAATTACCAAGGGTTACGTCGGGCGTAAATTCGTTACTTTCGAACTGAGCTTTGCACAGCTTGTTGAACTTGAGAATGTCGGAGACTAAAGACCAGAACTGAGGTTTGAAAATGTTACTCCTTTGAGCGAATAACGAATTAATGCTGTGGCCGTTGTATTCAAACTTAGTCGTCGTGTTATGGACACTAAAACTCATCTCAGTGGGTTGCCTTTCGACACCCAATTGTTCTAGCAGTTGGTTAAAGTTTGGGTAGGTTCTATCGTTGAAAACGATGAAGCCCGTATCGATTGAAAACGCCGTGCCTTGGTGTTCAATATCAACCGTGGCGGTGTGACCCCCGACGTAGTCATTTTTTTCGAATACCGTTACGTCGTGGTGCTTATCTAATATGTGTGCGCAAGTCAGCCCAGAAATACCGGAACCTATAATGGCGATTTTCTTCATTGTTATACCATCCTTGAAGCGAGTTTTTGCCAAACTGAAGTTGGAAGCATTCTGAGTAGCTTCATCAACATGATGAATCGTCTTGGAAAATCGATTTCACTCTTTCCTTGAGCAATACCCGTTACGATTCGCTGAGTTGCAGCTTCGCTACTAATAATCATAGGCATAGAGAAAGAGTTTCGCTCGGTAAGTGGTGTCTCAACAAAGCCTGGATGCACAATTGAGACATGAATATTGTGCTCGGCCAGATCAACCGAGAGTGTTCTTCCTAAATACGTCAGTGCCGCCTTTGAAGCGCCATAAGCTTCCGCTCTGGGTAGCGGTAAAAAACTGGCGCTAGAACTTACTAAAACCAAGCGGCCACCGGGCTTGATGTTTTTTAGCCAGGCTTTAAGGGCGTAGCCAATTGAAATTAGATTGATGTTGATGACGCGCTCGAAAAGCTCAGCATCAAAATTCACGGGGTCGTTGATGTATTCACAATCACCCGCATTTAAAATCAGCAGATCGAGCGGCTTGTCTTGGTCGAGCTCTGGGAAGTTGTGGTAATCGGTTAAGTCGAAACAGAGCGGCGTAATGGATGAATGCGCGATGTCTGTCTCGTGAGAATCAACCAAGGCTTGCAGCTTGTCTGGGTTACGGCCGCAAGCAATCACTTGATGCCCTTGCTGAGCATAATCTAGAGCGAGTGATTGGCCGATACCAGAGGTCGCGCCAGTTATCATAATACGCATTATCGGCTCGCTCTTTTTTTGATGGATTTGATCGCGCAGCCTAACACTGGGATGTGTTCATACAACATAGCGCCAACGTCCAGGTAGTCTCTGTGATAGACCACTTGATCATCGAGCATTTTAAGGTGGCTGTGCCCTTGCACTTCGATAGGCTTTTGAGCGTTAAGCTGTTTATGAGCAAACTGCATGGTCCAATAAACCGATGCTTCGTTATTCGCCTCGAAGGCGTGTTCGATATGAAAGTTGCAGCTTGTCACTTGGGTATAAATGTTCTCAAAGTAATGAGTCAACGCATCAATGCCGCTGACGTGATGCAGCGGATCTTGGAATTCAATATCAGAGTGATAAACCGTTTTTAACACGTCGAAATTGTCGGTTCCGAGCTCTTGATACATGTTGAGAAAGTTATTAAGCCAGAGAGAGTTATCCATAATCTTCACTCTAATTATTTGAAAAAGGCTAAGGCTCTCAATCGTGCTTGTTTGTGTTCAACGATGGGTTGCCAGTATTCACTGTCTATTCCGTTTTTCTCGATGTAGTCATGTGGAAAATGCACATGCTTATCAGGAATGTTTTGCAGCTCTGGTATGTACTTACGAATAAAAACGCCTTTTGGATCAAACTTTTCACTCTGCGTGATTGGATTGAAAATTCGAAAGTAGGGTTGAGCATCACAACCAGTACTCGAAGCCCACTGCCAGCCACCATTATTAGCACTAAAATCACCATCGATAAGGTGCGACATAAAGAAACGCTCACCCCAACGCCAATCAATGAGCAGGTGCTTGGTCAGGAAGCTTGCGACCACCATTCTTAATCTGTTGTGCATCCAACCGGTTTCAACCAATTGACGCATTGCCGCATCAACCAATGGGTAGCCGGTTTTACCTTCACACCAAGCTTGGAAGCTAGGGTGATCGTGATACCAATCTAATCCATTGTATTTTTGCTGAAAGTTAGCACCTTTAACCAGTTTAGGATGGTGGAACATCAAATGCTTATAAAAATCTCGCCAAATCAATTCATTGAGCCAAGAAAAAGCAGGCAGCTGAGTATCGAATAGGAGATCAGGTTGTTGTTGAATCAACTGAATCGCTAGCCAGCGCGGACTGACCGCACCAATCGTTAAATACGGCGACAGACCAGAGGTTCCTTTGATCGAAGGAATGTCTCTAAATTTGCCATAATCGTTAACTTTGTTGGCTAAGAAGTTAGGGATCACGCTCTCTAACACGTCTTGGCTTAGTGGCCAGCGCTCTGAATCAATGCGCGGAAAATCAAAATCGTAGTCACTAGAAAATTGAGATGCTGTTAGGTCGCTTGTCTGCTGGTCTTTTTGAAGCTGCGACTGTTGAAGCTGCGTCTGTGGAAGATCTGTTTGCTCGACCGGAGAAGGGCTGCAAATAATACCTTTAACTTGTACTTCCTTTAACCACGCGTTTTTGAAAGGCGTGAAAACTTTGAACATCTCACCTTGTTTGTTTAAAACGCTGCCCAAAGGAAGAATGGTGTCGCAGTCGGTAATTTTGAGTTTGATGCCGCTAGCGATTAAGCGTTTGTCGCGTAATTGCTCATCTACTTCAGGCTCAGAATTCGCGTAAACACACTTGGCATCTAACTGTTTGTATAAATGTGTGAGTTGTGCGGCTTGGTCATCAAAGTCGGTGGCTTTCAAGTGCAACAAATTAATCCCGAATTCAACAAGCTGCAATTCAAGTTGCTTGAGGTGGCGATAAATAAAATCTGCTTTTATTGGTGCGAGATGATGCTGTTGCCATTGTTGCGGGGTTGAGATGAAAACGGCGTTAGTGACACCGTTTTCAACTGCCGCGACGAGCGCTGGGTTATCGTGAATCCGCAGGTCTCGTCTTATCCATAGAATGTCGCTCAATATCCGTATCTCAGCTTAAGTTCTTGAGGGTGAGGGTTTAGGTAAACTTGTGATTCTAGGTACTCGTTTGGATATTCCATCAAATAGTGATTGATCAACGTTAAAGGCACTAATAATGGAACAAGGCCCTCTCGAAATGATGAAATCTGATTGGTAAGCTCTTGCTTATGAGCACTGCTCAATTGCTTCTTAAAGTAACCTTGCAAATGATGCAGAGTATTGGCGTGGCTACCACGGTTCGCGTGGTGAGACAACGCGGTCATCAAACCTTCAATGTATTGTTTTGCCAATTCATCTATTTCGAGATCGTTGCTTGCCAATAATTTCCCAAGGTTCTTATAGCCTTCAATGTGATGACACATCACTAAATACTTGTGCACACTGTGGAACTGAATGAGCTTGTGTTTGGTCACGCCTTCGTCAACAAGGTCGAGCCATTTCTGATAAGTAAAAACACGAGTCATAAAGTTTTCACGCAGAATCGGGTCGTTGAGGCGACCATTTTCTTCGACAGGAAGTAATGGGTTGCCTTCCATCACTTGTTTGGTGAACATGCCTACGCCTGTCGATTCAGAGCCGCGACCGTGGTGATGGTACACTTTTACTCTTTCCATACCGCAGGTTGGGCTTTTTTGACACACAATGAATCCTGCGATGTGCTGGTTGCTCTTTGAGTAGCTTTGTCCAAACTCGATCAGATCATTGGTCACATCACCAGAACCGTCAGGTCTGGAAACGTGAATGATATTGTCTAGCTGACGAACTTGGCGAATGGTTGGGCGAGGTGTTGGAAGACCCACTGCCATCTCTGGGCATACTGGTTCTAGTTCAACATAATCCGCAAGGTCATCTGTACAAAAACGAGAGCGTTTGTGACCTGTATCGAAACGTACCTTATGTCCTGCAACACAAGCACTGATACCTATTTTAATTTTCTTTTCCATTGGCCAACTCCTTTGCTCTTGCTTTGAGCTATTTATTATATTTCAACATTGCTAATCGTACTTACAGAGCCGGGTGTGTTTTAAGTCTCAACACCGTTGATGTTTTAAGCCAGATGTATTTGACGATATACAGGATAACTTCATGCCATCCTGTATATTTATAGCGTGCAACTGGGTTAATAGATATATTTACCGAGTGGATTGAATAACTGGCTAACGCCTTTTGTGAAGTAAAGCGCATCACTTGAAACAGTTAAACAAACACAGCCTTCTTTGGTGGCTGGTTGGTGGGTATGGTCTCCATCTAGCCAAATGAAGTCACCTTTGTTGTAGACACCCATTTCGTCTTCGAAGCTACCCTCTAAAAGAAGCGTAATCTCAAAGCCTTTGTGAGTGTGACAAGGTACCTGCCCATCTTTATCTATATGCAGCAAGCTGGTGTGGTGCGATTCGTCATCGAAATCAAGTCTTGCGCGAGAAATCTTGCCCAAGTTCATCCAGTCTTTTCTGACTATTGAATTGAGCGCTCGAGGAATCGTGAAAGTCGTGTCAGATACCGTCTCTTGTTGCGCTTCAACAACGATTTCAACAGCCTGTGACAAATCCGCCGTGATTTGATTAATAGAATCAAAATCAAACTCTCCGTCGTCGACTAGGAACGCGTCCATTTCGCTATCTGAAAGTTGTAGCCCCGAGGTATCGCTTTCAAAGGCAGAGTCAGCAGCTTGGGCTGTCAGCATGCTGACTTGTTTTTGACAGTGTTCGCAAAGCTCTACATGGCTAGAAACAATCAGAGAGACAGAATCTGCTAAATTTCCATCGACAAAATCTTTCAAGATTGCGGCATTTGGGTGATGTTTAATCATGGTCTTGTTCCCCCATGTGAACTTTTAGTTTAGCGAGTGCGAGTCTTAGACGTGATTTCACAGTTCCAAGCGGGACATCGAGTTGTTGAGCGAGTTGTTCTTGCGATAACTCTTGGAAGTACACACCTTTCACAATGGTTTTCTGAGCGAGAGGCAGCTTCTCTATCTGAGTCATGACGTGACGGCTCATTAGATGATCGCCAAACGGAAGCTGCTCATTTTGTGATTCGGCTACCATGGCGTCTATCGGCCAAATGTCGTCAGCGATCGTTTGTTCTGCTTTGGCTTTTACCTTTCTCAGCATGTCGAAAGCAGCATTTCGCATCACGGTATAGACCCAAGTGGTCGCTGCGCCTTTCTCTTCGTTGTAGAGGTGCGCTTTCTTCCAAACGTTAGTCATCGTGTCTTGAACCAACTCGTTGGCAGCGGCTTCGCCACCCAACTTACTGATGCCGAAACGCTTGATTTTGGGAGCGAAGAATTTGAACAAACAAGTAAATGCCTGTTTATCTCTGTCTGAACCAACCAAAATCAGCCAGCTTGAGAGCTCTGTAGGTACCTTGCTTTCGGTCGGTAATTTATTGTTGGGGATAATGACATGCTCCTTGCCGTTCCCTGTACTTCTGCTTTCCACTTGCATAGTAATTAACCATCATGCGAATTTGAGTGGCATTACGTGGAAGGTGAAGGTCGGGATCACTTTAAATTAAAATAATTTCTACTATACAAAATTATAGTGAATAAAAGTGTTTATTGCCCCGTAATGATTTGATTCAGAAACGGAACTAACGACGGAAAACTAGCGGGCTCTGTGAACTCGGTTTTCTTTTCCAGAGGGATTGGCATCATTTCAAGCAATCGAGCGCATATCCATTGTGGGCTCTCAAAATCGGGTGTTGGATAAAGTGTTCTGATGGAGTCGTGATCTCGAAATAGTTGAGTCAAGAACGCGCTGAATACGTTGGGTACTTTGCATTCTAAGTCTGGCCAATGGGGCAGAGGGCGAAACTGGCTGTGAATCAGACCGTTCTCTGATCGGAAAGGGCAATGAAGTTGTACAAGCTTTTGACCTTCGACGTCTATTTCGAGAATTTGGTCATCAGACATATTAAAGTCAACGATAGTTACTTTGGTTCCCCAAGAACTTAGGTTTTCAGAGTTAGTATCATCTTGGGTGGCGAGAATGAAACCCTCTCCCTGCGCTGCACGAGCAACCATTGCAAGGTACTTGGGCTCAAAAATACGTAATCTTTGACGACCCCCTGGCAAAAGAAAAATGGGGAGGGGAAACACGGCGAGTTCCAGAGAAGACGCTACGGGTGTTTCTGATTCGGCTTCTGTTTGTGTGATCTTCTCAGCTGAATTCTGCACATAGCACTCCTTGGTTCATACATGATTTAGTCTGTACGAGTCTGATTCGTACGTTATTGAAAGATGTATACGCGTGCTTGTTGAAGTTCGATCAATGTGGGGTGATGTTGTTGAACAGGAACTTAGGGAGAAGGAGGCGTCGTTTTTTGTCGCATTTATTCGCAATTTAATTGGTTTAACCTTTTTTAACTTACGTCATTAGGTAATATATGAACAAATAGTAAGCGAATGGATAGCGGCCAAACGATGCTTCTATCTAACGGTCTTCTTTACCTGACATCACATCAAAGGAATGGTCATGATTGTTATCTATGGTATCAAAGAGTGCTTAAACCCAATTAAATTGCAGCTCTCTAATGTTTTGCAGCAATGCTTAAAAAGCGAGATGGGCTTACCTGATGACAAGCGAGCACATAGATTTGTGCCATTGGAAAGAGACGATTTCTTTTACCCTGAAGGAAGAACAGAAGCGTACACTGTCATTGAGATCAATATGATGGAAGGACGAGCGGTGAATACTAAAAAGCGCTTAATTAAGAAAATATTTTCTGAAATAGAAAAGCAGCTGGCTATTTCTCCTATTGATATCGAAATCACCATTAAAGAACAACCATCGCACTGTTGGGGATTCCGTGGGATGACGGGCGATGAAGCCCAAGACCTTAGGTATAAAGTGAAGGTTTAGATCTTCTCCGGTGGTTGGCTCCGCCAGTGTTTATTTACGCGTTTAATTGAGCCTGATTCAACAGTCAGGCTCAAGTGATGATTCTTTCTAGCTTTCATCGCTCTCTTTTAAGTATTGGTGCCAGTTGTCGTTGATGACATCAAAGTGCTCCACGCAAAACTCTTTTCTATCTTTCAAATAGTCGTTTTCCACTTCATCGAGCAAGTTCTTATAGGCTTCAGGGTCACTTCCATAGACTAAACACAGAGTAGAGAAGTAACGCTGGAGATCAAAACTGTGTTCATCGATGTATTCACCTAAATCATAATACTCTGGGCGATCTTCTGACTCGAAAGCAAACATGTCGGCTGCACTTATTGCGGCATCTCCGCCATGTTCTACGTAATTGAGCAGCAATATTGTTGCTAGGTTATCAACGGCATCTTCTTCTTTACCTAATATTGCGATCTTTTGGTCTTCGATGTAGGCGTGTCCTACCTCGTGTAACAGTGTATGCAGCAAGGTATCGATGGCCCCAGTTTGTGCCGATTTCCCGTACTCTTTTTCGTATTGGTTCTTCTCAAAGTAATTGAGTGATTCAGCGTAAAAGCTATAGGGGATGAGTACTTGATGCGTTTGCGGATCGTAGAGTGGGCCTTCATCACCGCCGTATTGAATGGTTAATGGTTTTTCAAACATGAAGAGCTGGTTTGATAGATCAATCATAGTGTCATTGACACCACTGCGTTGAATCTCTTTTTTGACCTGTTGTTCTGCCTTATTTTGAGGCACGGAAAACTCGATCATAAGGTTGCTGGGTAGCGTGTTTTCATTGGATGTTTCACTGGACGCATAAGTTGTGGCAAACACAGATCCAATGGCTAGGCTATAGATAAGTGCTCGTTTCTGCGCGTGTTTCAGAAATGTCATTGTGGATCCCTGTGATTGGTTTCGCATTGGTTGTGCTGCGGTCTTTCTCGTAGTGACACTGGTGAGTGAAATGTCACTTACCGTTGGTTCATATATTCTAGAATGATTACCGAGTAACGAGCGAGTGATAATCAGTTTAGGTTATATTTCATTCTACTGGCTATTTGTCAGATAAATTTCGGTTCAGGTAACCCCTTGTGCTATACTCCGCGCCCCAATCCGAATTGGCTTGCTTAATCTTAGGAAAATATTATGAGTGTTAAAAACGAACTTCAACAAATTAACAACCGTCTAGACAAGTGTCGCAACAAGTTAGCGGCTGCTAAAACTCGTAATGATCGTCCTGTTGTTCGTCAATTTGAAGACGAGATTAAAAAGCTAACCAAGAAAATTGCCCAGCTTAAACACAAAGAAAGCTTTGATGTGAATCAAGAGCGTAAATCGCTGATTGATATGCCATTTAGCCGTGAAATTACAAAAGCTGAGCAAGCGGATATGGGTAAACTGAAAAAGTCTGTAAAAGGATTAGTGATTGTTCACCCAATAACGAAGATTGGTAAAGAACTTCGCATTGAGGTTATGACAGGGTATGCCCCGAAAAAATTCTAATTGCCAGCAATGGTAATAAAAGAGGAGCTAGCAATAGCTCCTTTTTGCTTTTTTAGGTATTCAGAAATAGATTGATCAGCAATATTATTACTGTCGACTTATACTTTCGGGAGGTGATTATGGTCACAAAATCGTCACTCTCCTTTAAAAGTTAACGTGCTACTAACATGGCACTAAGTGGGCGCAGTAATGTGTTCAGTTTTTTCATCTACAATTTCTCACCCATTTTCGTAAATATAGGTAGAGCAGCACACACAATTACAGACAAAACTAGACTCATTAAGGAAGATGAGAACGTAATAAAATAGAGGTTATATGAATCACTTAATTTCAATAGGGCCACTAGAATCTTTCCTAATCGCGATTAGCGTTTTGTTTCTAGGTCATTTTGTTAATGCAAAGCTTCCGGTTCTCAAAAAGTACAATATTCCTGAGCCCATCGTCGGTGGCTTGATCGTCGCTTTTGCTATTACAGCCCTACACTTTAACGGACTTGACCTAGAGTTCTCGTTGCCACTACAGAACACATTCATGTTGATGTTCTTTGCAACTGTTGGCCTTGCTGCTAACTACACCCAATTGATAAAGGGTGGTGCAAAGGTATTTCTGTTCTTAGGGGTAGCCTCGGTTTATATCATTATCCAAAATGGTGTGGGCGTGACGCTAGCAACGGCACTTGGCCTTGAACCTTTGATGGGTTTGATCGCTGGTTCTATCACGCTATCTGGCGGTCACGGTACCGGTGCGGCTTGGTCACAAACCTTCGCAGACACATTTGGTATTGCTAATACCCTAGAGATCGCGATGGCTTCAGCCACATTTGGTTTGATTATTGGCGGTATCATTGGCAGCCCTGTGGCTCAAAAGCTGATTGATAAAAACAAGCTTGAATCTGAATATGGTACTGGCACACAAACGCACGAGCGTTTTCCTGAACTCGTTACTTACAATGAGTATGAAGAAGACAAAGTGACGGCGAAGAAGGTGATTGAAATTTTGTTCATCCTTCTTATCTGTATCACGGGTGCGAAATACCTAGAGCAGTGGGTAGCAACCTTTGAGATTTCTTGGTTGATGATTCCTGACTTCGTTTACGCGTTGTTTATCGGTGTGTTTATCACCAACGTTTTTGAAGTCACTAAGCTGCATAAAACCGACAGCGAAACGGTCGATATTCTTGGTACTGTGTCATTGTCATTGTTTTTAGCCATGGCGCTAATGAGCCTGAAATTGTGGAACATTTTTGATCTTGCGATTCCGTTCTTAGTTATCCTTGGTGTTCAGGCGGTGGTGTTAGGTGTCTTCTCGTACTTTGTTACTTTCAAAGTGATGGGCTCTAACTACGATGCGGCAGTAATGGCTGGCGGTCACTGTGGTTTTGGCTTAGGCGCAACGCCGACAGCGGTAATGAATATGGGCTCTTTGGTGAACCGATTCGGGCCGTCTCCACAAGCGTTCATGGTGGTGCCAATTGTTGGCGCATTCTTCATAGATATCGTTAACCTGATTATCCTACAAGGATACATCTCTTTTATTGGCTAATATGAAATAGCCAATATGATATCTGCTAATACAAAGCAGTTGATACAAAGAAAGCCAGTCGATTGACTGGCTTTTTTATTGCTAGCGTGAAGCTAAGACGTGGCGTTTGGTTATCTAAATGAAAATAACCACTTCAATTTTTCCCGAAATTGAGGCTGTACGTATTGTTTACTCACTCGCTATTTATGACGCTGAACTTACCTGCAACTCTTTCAGTAGAGGAAATGCGGCTTTGATGTGTTCACCAGTGACAATGAAACCCACTAGTTTATTCTCTTCATTGAAGCCTTTCGCAATCATTCCTTTAGGATCAAACCGAGTCTCCCAACTCTGTGCGGTTTGAATATCACGACCTGCCAGTTGAATAGGGTAACTTGGTGTTTTCACCTTAGTAATAATATGCGGTAGATTTAGCTTTCCTTCCCCTGTGGTGAGTTGTTTCGCTAATACGTTAGCTGACAATATAGCGGGTTGTAGGTAAGCCATCACTCGACCTTGAATCTCAGTACAATCCCCAATGGCATAGACATTTTTGATGTTGGTTCTCATGGTTTCGTCAACGAGAATACCTCTATTCACATCAATGTCCGCTTGTTTGGCTAATGCTGTGTTTGGCTTTAACCCTGCTGCGGCGATGACTACATCGGTTTTGATTAATCGAGAAGAGGTCGTTTGTAACCGGACTCCATCAGCAAGGTAAGTCGCATGGCTTACCGTAGCGTCAGTCTCAACAGTTACACCGGCTTTACGAAGCTCTCTCTCCAACTCTAGAGAGACAAAAGGTGGCACCAAACTACTTAATAGGTAACTTGCAGGTTCAATGATCGTAACATTTTTACCCGACGTTTGAAGATCGAAAGCGAGCTCGACTCCAATTAGCCCGCCACCAATAACGGTGATTCGCTTGGCTGCATCGATCTGAGCTTTGTGTTTTTCGAACTCTTCTAAGCTATTTAGCGTAATGGTCGCTCCAGGGTTCAAGCCCTCGGCTGGTGGTATGAAAGGCGTAGCACCTGTCGCCAGTACAAGTTTTGAATACGGGATGACATCGTCACCGGCGACAACGAATTGTTGCTCTGTATTAATCTCGCTTACCCAAACGTTGGTTTTAATGACAACGTTATATTGCTCAGCCAATTGCTGAGCAGTATTGATCGCAAGCTGCTGAGGTGTTTGAGCCTGACTAAACACATGCGAAAGATTGGGTTTACTGTACTCTATGCCTGCATCAGCGGTGACCATAGTGATCGCGATATTTTGGTCAGCTTTACGGAGCATCTTGATGGTTTGTAGGGCAGCAAAACCGCCACCCACAATGACAATATTTTCCATATTACTTCTCCACAAACACTTCTTTACCTAAGTGGCACTCTGGGCAAAGGAAATCATCAGGTACCTGCGCCCAAGGTGTTCCTGGTTCAACTCCTTGGTAAGGTTCGCCCAATTGTGGGTCGTACACCCATTCGCATACTGTGCAACGCCAGCAACTGCAGTCTGCGCTGTGTACTGACTTGTCTTGCGCTTCTTCTGGCTTCTGCTCTGTTGTGTCTTTGAGCTCGGCAGTGGTGTTTGCCGGTGCTGGTGTGGCCTCAATTGGTGTTACATTACGTGATACTTGTTTTGGTACGCTCACTTCATCGGCGTCTACGCGCCATACTTCAGCGAGTGTCATGCCGTAATCGATGCATTGACGTAGTGCGTCCGTGTCTGGTTTCCAGTGGATGTGTTGTGGTGCGCTGACTTCGAAATTGGCTTCATGTAGTCGAGCGTCGATGCGCTTTACTGCGCCTCCCGTCCAGCCTGAAGAGCCAAATGCTGCAGCTCTTTTACCTGCAAAGCGTAAGCCGTGGATCTCTTCTAGTAGTGCAGCGATTTGCGGCATCATCACGTTGTTCATGGTCGATGATCCAACAAGCACACCCTTTGAACGGAAGATATTGGCAAGAATGTCATTCTTGTCGTGCTTAGAGATATTGAAGACCTTGATTGCCGTTTCTGGGCTGCCTTTGCGGATACCCTTAGCGATGGCATCGGCCATCATGCGGGTGTTATTCGACATGGTGTCGTAGACAATGGTGATGCGGTCCTCTTTGTAGGCTTTAGACCACTCGTAATATTGCTCAACGATTTGGGTCGCGTTGTCGCGCCAAATACAGCCATGAGAGGTTGCGATAACATCGATAGGCACACCCAAGCTCAATACTTCTTCGATCTTTGCTTTCACTAAAGGCGCGAAAGGCGTCAAGATGTTCGAGAAGTAACGTAGGCATTGATCATGCAATTCAACTTGGTCTAACTGATCATTGAACAGGTTTTCATCACAGTAGTGCTGACCAAAAGCGTCGTTACTGAACAGAATTTCATCGCCAGTCAGGTAAGTCGCCATTGAATCTGGCCAGTGCAACATCTTCATTTCTACAAAGATAAGCTGTTTACCGTTACCCACGTCAAGTGTGTCACCGGTTTTAACGGTTCTGAAGTTCCAGTCTGGCTGGTGGTGATGACCAACAATTGAGTTAACACCCGCTTCGGTGCAGTAGATCGGTGTGTTTGGAATTTTGGCTAGTAGCGCTGAGAGCGCACCCGAGTGATCTTCTTCAGCGTGTTGACAAATAATGTAGTCGATATCGTTGATGTCGATTTCCATCTCAAGGTTTGCTAAGAATTGCTCAGTAAAGCGGTGGTCAACAGTATCAACTAGAACCGTTTTCTCTTCACGAATCAGGTACGAGTTATAACTTGTACCTTTGTTCATGTGGTATTCCTTACCATGGAAGTGTTCTGTTTCCCAATCGTGGACGCCGACCCAGTGAACATTTGATTTAACGTGAATAGTCATAATGATAATACCTTATTTAAATATCTGAGGTCATCATTGCATTAGCTGTGCCATGTTTTTAACTTGTTGTTTTGCAGGTATTTTGTTTTAGTTTGATAAGTAATCGTGTCATTATGACTTGTGGGTATTTGTACTTGTAATGATACGAATGTGTCGTTATGACTTTATTGGATGTAGATGTAGATGTAGATGTAGATGTAGATGTAGATGTAGATGTAGGCATGGGATGTGGGTAAAGATAGCTGAAACAGTATCTCTACAAATTTGGCTAAGTGATAGGGAAAAATCGGTAGCAGAGATAAAAAAGGCCAGACGAGTGTCTGGCCAAAACAAGGCAGTGTAATTTAACAGTCTAAAGTGCTGTTAAAACTATATTTTTGTAAAACGAAAAAGCGTTTTAAAAATTAAAGCGTTGTAGCTATCAGTACATAATGCATATGCATTGGAGCTATTACAGTGTTGTAACCACTTCATCAAGCGCTAGACGTGCTTTTGGTTTACCGTGGTTATAGTCTTCGCCGTCTTTGTGGTAGCCGATAGCTAGTGCTACATCAACAACGTGACCTTCTAGTTCGTCAGCAAATTCTTCGCCTATCAGAGCTGCGTCTACGCCTTCCATAGGTGTTGAAGCGATGCCAAGACGAGCTAGTGTGTGCAGTGTGTTACCTAGTGCGATGTAAACTTGAGACTTAGTCCAGTTACCGTTAAAACCCGTTTCGTCTGTGTTCATTTCTGCGAATGCGTAAGCACCCAAGAACTGCTCGTACATTTCAGCGGGTAGGTGACCAGAGCTTACTTCTGTGTCAGCACGCTTAGCGAATTTCTCTTTAGTGTACTTAGGATCGTGAGCAAACAAGATCGTATGTGACGCTTCTTTCGCATGTGGTTGGTTAAACTGGAACATGTTCTCGAAAGTATTGTGGAAGCGTTGTTTTGCTGCGTCACTCTCAATGATGATGAATTTCCAAGGCTGAGAGTTGATAGAAGAAGCTGACAAACGAAGTGCTTCTTTGATTACTTCCATGTCTTCCGCAGAGATGCGTTTTTCTGCATCGTATTTTTTAGCTGTGTAGCGAGTGTTTAGGTCTGAAATGATTGGATGAGTCATGTTGAATCCTAATATCTATTAATATAAATGTTGTAGGGTTTAATGTTCGGTAACGTCAACAATAAACGGATAACGCATTTAGGCTGTATATCTATAGAAGAACAGTAAGTCTCTATAAGACCGAACACTTAAATGGCTATCGAACATGCCCCAATAAATCGAGTATCTGCGGTAGCTCAAGTCGATGGGTGTAAGATAATAGAAGATTGGCTCGGGAAAAATAGCGAACACATCAAATCACTATGGAATTTAATGTCCATAATGAGTGATTAAGTGTGATCTTGATGTGCAGTGGAAAGCTAAGATCAGTGACTTAGTACGCCTTTATGCCATGTTGACGCAATAATGGTGGAAGTACGCTATCTAGGTTCGGGATATCTTCCGGTGTCAGTTCGATTAAGCTAAAGCCATGCTCACCGTATATTTCTCTCGTTTCAATGCGTTTTTCTTCAGCGATGGGAGCTGAATCGGTTCCCCAAAACTGGATGTACACCTTGCCACTTGGCAGATAAAAATCACTAATCACTTGTTTGGATATCGGTAGTGGACGTTCGTATGCATGAACGACTCCCGCCATATAAAGCCAGTTATCTATGATCAGCTCTCCTTTTGAACGAACATAGTGCCCATCTAAGGTTCGGTGTTTCGCTTCAAACTTCTGGCGAAAGCTAGAAAACGATACATCAGTAGAATGGCTTTCAGCATCGTGTCCTAAAAACTCGACAACAGATTGCTTTAATCGTTTATTGCGGACTAACGAATCGTGCCACACCACGAATAAGTTCTGAGTCGCTTTATCTTCTCTCTGCTCACCACCGGCCTTCAGTCCCGTTGAGGTGACGTGCCAGCCGTCTTCTTCTTTCTTTATCCAGCCAAGCTCATTGAGCAATAAGTTGATTTTCTTTGCACTGAGCTGAAAGGCACTACCCAACTGAGTCGCGGTTAGCGTTTTTCCTGAGAATGAGTCTAAGTCGATGAGCAGTTTTTCTGGCCATACTATAAAGACACCAAACTTTTTGTGTTCTACATACTCTCCACCAAAGCTTTCTCCACGCTCTGTGAGCACCCAACGTTCTTGTGAGCGCACTATATAGCCAGCAATTTTTAAATCGCTGAACAGAGTTTTAGGTTCAATCCCTTTGTGTTTCGCAAGTGCTGATGTGGAAATCTTGTCTGACATAGTTTTCTCAAATCGCAGAGTGACTGCAGGGTTGGTGTTGAAGGGAAGTTTAGGAAACATCATTTGAACAGATAAATACCATATCACATCTATTAATGCGAACTGCAGATCACTGGTCTATGTTTTTAATAGAGTGCCATGTCTTATTTAAGAATGTTGATTAGGTTCTATTTATGTAATTAAATTACATAAAATAAGCTTAGAACCATACTGATGCATATGGATTGAGCATGATACGGCGTTCCTTTGTACGGTATTTATAGATTCTAGATACTGTTTTTTATTAAGTGTGATTTAAGTCACTATTTATTTTTAAGTATTACAAAAGTAAGTGTGATCTAAATCCACATTGAATGATATTTATTATCGTTTATTTTGCTTTGTAATTTAAATTCATGCTGTTTTTGTGATCCATAATGCCCTTGTTAACCCCAAAGTGTTTTTTGTGTGTGATGTTTGTCACGAAATATGGGGCGAGGTGCATTTTAGAAATGTTGTGATACATTTTAATCGACTTTTGAGTAAACACTTTCGGTCATTTGACCAACCAATACATTACGGGGTTCTACCTATGTTATCACCAGAAGCTAAGATTAAGGTTCAAAACTTTGGTCGTTTCTTATCCAATATGGTAATGCCAAACATCGGCGCATTTATTGCGTGGGGTTTCATTACAGCACTATTTATCCCAACAGGTTGGTGGCCTAACGAAACGTTAGCATCAATGGTTGGTCCTATGATCACATACCTTCTACCGCTATTGATTGGTTACACTGGTGGTAAAATGGTAGGCGGCGACCGTGGTGCGGTTGTTGGCGCGATTACAACGATGGGTGTCATCGTTGGTACTGATATCCCTATGTTCATGGGAGCGATGATTGTCGGCCCTCTAGGTGGTATCGCAATTAAGAAATTCGATGAAGCTGTTCACGGTAAAGTGAAGAGTGGTTTCGAAATGCTAGTGAACAACTTCTCTGCTGGCATCATCGGTATGATCTGCGCAATCATCGCATTCGTTGTGATTGGTCCTGCAGTTAAAGTACTGTCTGGTGCTCTTGCTGCTGGTGTTAACGCGATGGTTGAAGCTGGTGCCCTTCCTTTAGCTTCTATCTTTGTTGAACCTGCGAAAATCCTTTTCCTAAACAACGCAATCAACCACGGTATCTTTTCTCCATTAGGTATCCAGCAATCTGAAGAAATTGGTCGTTCAATTTTCTTCCTAATTGAAGCGAACCCAGGTCCTGGTTTTGGTCTTCTACTTGCTTATATGGTATTTGGTAAAGGTAGTGCGAAACAGTCTGCTGCTGGCGCATCTATCATCCACTTCCTAGGTGGTATCCACGAAATTTACTTCCCTTACGTACTAATGAACCCACGTCTAATTCTTGCTGTTATCGCAGGTGGTATGACAGGTGTATTCACTAACGTAATGTTTGATTCTGGCCTTATCTCTCCAGCATCTCCAGGTTCTATCTTTGCAGTTCTATTGATGACGCCAAAAGGCTCTTACGTTGGTGTTGTTCTTTCTGTTATCGCATCAACCGCAGTGTCTTTCATCGTAGCTTCAATCCTACTTAAGACTGCAGCTCAAGGTGACGACGAAGATTCACTAGAAAAAGCATCAGCGCAAATGAAAGACATGAAAGCGTCTTCTAAAGGTGCGGCATCAGGGGCAAACGTGAACCTAACTGATGTAGAAGCAGTGTACGTAGCGTGTGATGCGGGTATGGGGTCAAGTGCAATGGGTGCCGGTCTACTGCGTAAAAAAGTAGAAGCAGCAGGCCTGAACATTGTGGTAACCAACTACGCAATCAACAATCTACCAGCTGATTCGCAAATTGTTATTACACACAAAGACCTAACAGACCGTGCACGTAAAACCGTACCAGGTGCAATGCATATGTCTCTTAACAACTTCTTAGATGGTGCTGTATACGACCAGTTAGTTGCAGACCTTGTAGAAGCAAAAAGTGGCGAAGCGAAAGCGCCAGTGACTGCAGCCGCTCCTACACAGAAAGGCAACAAACTTGCACTAACTAACGACAGTATCTTCCTTGGCCTTAAAGCTACGCAGAAAGAAGACGCTATCAAGTTTGCTGGCGACCAGTTAGTAAAACTTGGCAACGTGTCACCTGAATACGTAGACGGTATGTTTGCTCGTGAAGAGCTTGTGTCTACTTACTTAGGCGAGTCTATCGCGGTACCACACGGCACAATCGAAGCAAAACAATATGTACAAAAAACCGGCATTGTTTTCTGTCAGTACCCTGAAGGTATTCAGTGGGGTGAAGATGAAGATGATATCGCGAAGATGGTTATCGGTATTGCAGCACAAGGCGATGAACACAACATGGTGTTGATGGCTATTACCAATTCACTTGATGACGAAGAAGCAGTGGAATGCTTACAGAACACAACTAACCCAGATGATGTTCTACGTATTCTAAACGGAAATTAATACGCTCTAGTCAAGCTCCTGAGTGAAGGAGGCCGGTGTCCCCCCACTGGCCTCATTTTCGGTCTTACTCTTTATCGGTTTTAAAGATTCAGTCTGAATAGCTTACTGCTTAATGCTCAGAACGACGATTTCAAGGCATGTTGTTGAGTGGTTAGCTATCTAGATTCAAATATTTATAAGGTCTAAAATTATGAAAGCGTTACATTTTGGTGCAGGTAATATCGGTCGTGGTTTCATTGGTAAGCTTCTTTCTGATGCTGGTATGAAGGTTACGTTTGCAGACGTAAATGAAACGGTTGTTAATGCGTTAATTGAGCGTCAAGAGTACCCAGTAAAGATTGTTGGTGAAGAGTGTGTTGTTGAGATCGTGAAGAACGTAACAGCAGTGAACTCGGCGACAAATGCAGTGGTAGATTGCATTGCTGAGTCTGATCTTGTAACAACAGCGGTAGGCCCAACGGTTCTTAAGATTATCTCTAAATCTATCGCTCAAGGTATTGAAAAACGTGCTGCGGCAGGTAACACAGCTCCAATGAACGTAATCGCGGCAGAAAACATGGTTCGCGGTACTAGCCAATTAAAAGCAGCAGTTTTAGAGCACCTTTCTGATGAAATGAAAGCGTTCACTGAAGAGCACATTGGCTTTGTTGATTCAGCGGTTGACCGTATTGTTCCACCTGCAGAAGCGGGCGAAACAGATCCTCTAGCTGTGACCGTTGAAACGTTCAGCGAGTGGATTGTAGATCAAACACAATTTAAGGGTGAGATTCCAAACATCCCTGGTATGGAATGCACTGATAACCTAATGGCTTTCGTTGAGCGTAAACTGTTTACCCTTAACACTGGTCACTTAGTAACGGCTTACCTTGGTGTTCTTGCTGGCCATGAGACAATCAAAGATTCTATTGAAGACGACGTAATCCGCGCTGAAGTGACGGCAACAATGGAAGAAAGCGGTGCTGTGCTTATTAAGCGTTACGGTTTTGATCCGGAAGCTCACGCAGCCTACATCCAAAAAATCCTTGGTCGTTTTGCAAACCCATTTTTACGTGACGAAGTTGATCGTGTTGGCCGTCAGCCAATCCGTAAACTGAGTCCACAAGACCGCCTAGTTAAGCCATTAAACGGCACATTGGAGTATGGTCTTCCAAACGCTCATCTCGTAAAAGCGATTGCAGCGGCTTTCCATTACAAGAATGAAGATGACCCGCAAGCGGTTGAACTTCAGGCAATGTTTGCAGAAAAAGGGTTCGCTGAGACATTAGCGCATTATTCTGAGCTGAATAGTGACTCAGAAGTTGTTAAACTAGCGGAAGAAGCTTATCTAGCATTGAAATGATAAACCATCAAAGTGCCACACCAGTGGCACTTTCTTATTGCCGAGCCGTTATGCCAATACAAACTAGCCACGAAACTGAATTACTCGAAGCCTTATCTGAAGCTGAGAGCGCTAGCGCCTGTCTAATGGCGGCTTACGATGCATTGGACGACACGGTAGATGCCGTATTAAAAAACATTTTCAAGAAAGACGACACTGCAATTAAATTTGTTGTTGAACCACTTCTCAACAGTGGCGGGCCGTTGGGCGAGATTATGATCCGCGCTAAGCTGCTATTAGGGCTTGGTGTGATCAGTAAAGAGCTCTACGATGATTTAGAGATTTTCGTTACCTTGAAAGAGTGGGCGAAAATACAAGGTGAAGACACCAGCTTCACCGAAGTCGACGTTATATTTGAGCTCAACAAGGTGCAGGCGATTCAACGCATAATGCCTATCGAATATGACTCGGAGATGGTGAAAACCATGTCGGGCCCAATGCTTCAAATGTTTTTGGGTCGACATAACCAGAAAGTGAAGTCGACGATCGTTTTGGCTATCACTGACATTATCACGACCTTATGCCGAGATAACGCGCTGAGCTCTTAGTTCTAGTTTGCAGTCCTGCTTATCTTGTTTCACATCCTACATATCTTGTAGCTGTTCGTTCGTTTCAATCCAAAGCTTAAAATGATGGCGGTTTCTCTCGTTGGGGAAATCGCTTTGTTGTTTTTGTGTCTATCAAAAACTCTCGACACTTTCCCCCGCTTATCAAATACAAAAGTAGCAGATACAAAAAAAGCCACATTCAGTGGCTTTTTCTATTGAAGACGATTGTCTATTACAAACGCTCTTCTATTCGAGACGCTTTTTCTATTACTAACGCCCTTCTATGCAAGACTATGGGGATTATAGGTCTTGGATGTTCTCAGCTTCTAGCTCTTGGAAGTAGCGTAGAGTCTTAACTTTAAGCTCTTGTTGAGCTGGCTCATCAGCAACGATGATAGCTTTACGGTGCATCTGTAGAGCAGTAACAGTCCACATGTGGTTTACAGAACCTTCGATAGCCATTTGAAGCGCTTGCGCTTTGTTGTGGCCTAGAGAAAGGATCATGACTTCTTCAGAATCTAGAAGAGTCGCAACACCGATAGTTAGTGCGTATTTAGGAACTTGGTTGATGTCGCCATCGAAGAAACGAGAGTTCGCGATACGAGTGTCTTCAGTCAACGTTTTGATACGAGTGCGTGAAGATAGAGAAGAACCTGGCTCATTGAATGCGATGTGACCGTCGATGCCTACGCCGCCCATGAACAGGTTGATTTTGCCGTATGAACGGATTTTCTCTTCGTATGCTGCACAGTGAGCATCGATGTCGTCAGCTTTGCCGTCTAGCAGGTTGATGTTTTCTGCTTGGATATCAACGTGGTTGAAGAAGTTCTCGTGCATGAATGTGCGGTAAGACTCTGGGTGGTTAGGGTCGATACCAACGTACTCATCCATGTTGAATGTTACAACGTGCTTGAAGCTTACTTCGCCAGCTTTGTGTAGTTCAATCAGCGCAGCGTAAGTAGTTAGAGGTGTGCTACCAGTAGGAAGACCTAGTACAAATGGACGCTCAGCAGTAGGAGCGAATTTGTTGATAGAATCTGCGATGTGACGAGCAGCCCATTTACCTACTTTTGCTTTGTTGCTTAATGGAATAAGTCTCATTGATTTTGCCCCTAGAAATTAAATTTTATAGTGTTCTGAAACATTAATTCGCATTATAAAATAAGTTGTCGTGTTCCGCTATTGTTTTAGGTCAAGTTTTTGTTTTTTTCGTCGTATTTGTGACTATATCACTCAAAATTGCACAATTATTGTATGGATATTTGGTGGCGTTAAACAAGATTAATACGTTTGTCATATACCGCAATATTGGTTTAATTCAGCGTCTGAAAAAGTCAGTGTGCTTCGAAGTGTCTATAGTCTTTGGAGGAGTATAGTTGAGGCTAGGGAAATAACGATGGTCATGGATGACTATCGTTATAGAACAAAAGTCGGGAGGGGTGTGGTAAATCTGAAAGGGCTTAATTTCCCTTGAATTGATGTGAAATAATGAAGTGTCTATGCTATCACTATGAATTTTATATAAATGTTGGTAAAAGCAAGCAGGTCAGCTAAACTTATTCTTGTGAAGTTAAAGCGTGTTGAAGTCGAAAAAAAGCCCAAAGCGATGAGGTATCACTTTGAGCAATTTTACTAATCTTCTAACACTAACTCTCGTTCGTATTCTTCCCTAGGCACTTCACCGCGCTTGCAGCCATTTAGGGTATGAAAGCGACGACGTCCACGAGCAAGTTGAATATACTTCAACCAAACACGCTCTAACTTGGATTTAGCCTTATGAGGGTGAGACAACACTTTGATGAAGTGCTTCTCTTCCGCATTGGTTGGTGTGAGTTCACCAGTTTCAAGTGCGAACATCGTGTCACCAAACAAGGTTAGGATTTCCTCTTCTGAAAGAGTAAAATCACCCGACTTAGCAAACCCTCGTGGGAATTTAATGGTGTCATAAAAACGTTTTTTTCCGTGTCGGAATTCGGTCTCAGACATATCAGCCTCAATAATGTGGTTAGATAGAAATTAGTGTTTATTGTTCACGCGAAAATATTGTTAAAAGGCAAAAATAGAAAACAAAACGTTTTTACCTTTACGATAAACAATCTTAGATCGGCTAGTTAGCAGATTTATTACAGAGATGTATTTGATGGATGTGAAAGTATTTAGAACCTTTCTTGAGGTTGCAAGGGTGCGCCATTTTGGACGTGCAGCGGAAAATTTGTATCTAACACAGGCAGCAGTGAGTGCCCGTATCAAACAGCTTGAAGGCTATTTTGATACTCAGCTCTTCATTCGTGACCGCAATAACATCAAGCTTACCTCTTCCGGTGAACGTTTGATTGGTTATGCTGAAGTGATGGTTTCTACCTTACAGCAGGCCAAATTTGAGTTGTCGTTGGAGAGTGGTAAAGCCTTGCAGTTAACACTGGGTGGCACGCCGAATGTTTGGGATGCATATTTGCAAAATTGTTTGAGCGTAGTGACCGATTCTTTTGGTGGCTATGGCTTTATGGCCGAGGTGATGGGGCGCGAGCAACTTAACCGTAATTTGCTAGAGCGCACCTTAGATATGGCTTTCGCTTTCGATCAAATCAAAGCGGAAGAGTTGAACTGCAAAAAAGTCGCTGATCTGGTTTTGGTATTGGTGTCGACACAGCAAGATGACTTGGAATCCGTGTTCCAACATAAATATGTTTATGTGGATTGGGGGACTCGTTTTGGGTCTGAGCATGCAGAACGTCACCCTAAAGTGCCAGCGCCGTATTTACGCACATCGACAGCCCGTATCGCACTCGATTTCATTTTAGAGAAAGGTGGCAGTGCTTACCTACCGGTATCTCTGGTTGAACCTTTTATCGTTTCGGGTCAGTTACATAAAGTGAAAGGGGTTGAAGACTGGTATCGCCCAATTTACTTGAGCTATCGTAAAAGCAGTACCTCAGTTGACGCTATCATGCAGGTTGAGCAACTGGTTAACGAGATTGATCCATCCACGGCGTATACGCTGCAACAAGCGGCAGAACAAGCTCCAGAGGCTTAGTTTCAAGTTCATGATGTTTCGCACAATATAAAAAATGGCTCCTTATTAAGGAGCCATTTTTGTTTTGAAACCAGAGATAACTGTATTTTAAATCCGAGACAATCCTATTTTTTTAAATCAGAAATAGTCTCCAAGTCAAAAATAAGCTCTAAACCAAATAAAATAGGGTAAGCCTGGTATGTGTTACCTTGTTTAAAGGCACTATAAGTTCATTAGATTCTCAATTGACTCTTCAAGAGATCGAGACATGTACGAATGGATTTGATTTCCATCGGTAGCGTCAATTTCAATCTTAGAAATCCCATTACTCGCTTCGTCTTCTAGAAAGCTGAGAGATTGTTCGACTGATTGACTGGTGAGAACTTGTTGGTTTGATAAAACAATACGACACGTGTGAAGAACCATAGCCTTTTTTCCTTTTTATTAAACAGGTCTCTGCATCTTAGTGTGCTAAGTACCTATCGTTGGACGTTGGTAGAAGAATGCCTTCTACCCATTAAAAATAGCTGAATTGAATAAAAATAAAACTGTTTTTGTGATTTATTTAACCTTCATTTCCGAAAGTGGCTAGCGGCAGTGGCGGTTCACGGTAAACTTTTAATGACTTGAAAAAGAGCTGCCGTTAATAATAAGAGTATGACATGCTGAAAAATATCAACCACAACAGTACCTTAACCAATGAGCAGTGTAGCTTAGCTCGTTATGCACGAGATGCTCGCTTTGACGGGATGTTTTTTACTGCGGTAAAAACAACCGGTATTTTTTGTCGTCCTATATGTCCTGCTAGCCCACCGAAAGAAGAAAATGTCGAATATTTTTCTCATCAAGCACAAGCTTTGAGGGCTGGGTATCGTCCTTGCTTACGATGCCGCCCAGACAGCGCACCATTTTCTCCGGCGTGGAAAGGCGTCGAAACAACGTTTTTACGTGCCCTGCAATTGATCGACAACGGTGCTTTGAACTCAGGGTCAATCGTCGACCTTGCCACTCGATTAGGTATTTCAGACCGCTATTTACGAACCTTGTTTGACAACTACATTGGTGTGTCACCTAAGCAATACAGCTTATATAGCCAATTGATGTTTGCTAAGCAGCTACTGCATAACAGCAGCATGAGCATTACCGATGTGGGCTTTGCGAGCGGATTTAACAGCACACGTCGTTTCAATGACGCCTTTCTAAAAGAGTTGCAGCTTTCGCCAAGTCAAATCCGACGATCTAAGCCAAGCAGCAACCTCTGCAACCATATCCAACTCGCTTTTCATGGTCCGTTAGACTGGAAGCATTTGCTCAGTTTCTATCGACGAAGAATGATTGAAGGTTTAGAGGATGTCGGTGAAGACTACTATCAGCGCACAGTGAATGTGAATGGTTCGAAAGGTTGGTTCAAGGCGACCTTATCCAAAGAACATTGCTTGGATATTGAGTTTGAGTTGGATGATATCAGTCAGCTAAGAAGCCTAATCGCCAATATTCGACGCATGTTCGACCTTGATGTCGATATCGCTAAGGTGGAAGAGTTCTTTACTACGATCGACAAAAATTTGGTTGGAAAAAGTGGTATCCGTATACCTGGAGTTTGGAATACGTGGGAGGCAGGCGTGAGAGCGATTCTGGGACAGCAAGTTTCGGTAACGGCGGCGATTGGTCAGCTCAACTTGTTGGTGCGAGAGCTTTCTGATTCCCAAGGGTCTTCTGAATTACGAAAGCCGGTTGATTCACAAGAGCTTGTTGATTCGCAAGGGCTTCCAGTTTCGCAAGAGCTTCCAAGCTCACAAGAGCCTTTGAGTACACGAGAGAAAGCCTACTTCCCAACACCTAAACAGATAGCGGAGGCTGATGTCAGCTTCTTAAGAATGCCAGGAAGCCGCAAAGAGACCTTAAAGCGTTTTGCCGAATACATGGTCGACAACGAAGCCGAACATCCTTCTAAGTGGATTGACCTTAAAGGCATTGGGCCTTGGACGATTCAATATGCGCTACTGCGAGGGTTAAGTGAACCTAATCATCTGTTGGTTGGTGATTTGGTCGTGAAAAAGTTCATTGAACATCGTCCTGCAATTAATGTGGAGAGTGTTTCTCCTTGGGGAAGTTACGCCACGTTCCATTGCTGGAATCAGTCTTAATGAAAGAGCACCCGCAAACATCTGCAGTACCAGGCTAGGAGAGATTATGACTAACCGTTTTACCTATTATGAAAGCCCGTTAGGTGTCGTTACTTTACAGGCTAACGATGAAGGTCTGTTAGGCCTTTGGTTTGAAACACACACCACCAAGCCGGAACAGTTAGGTGTTCAAGATGATAGCTTTCCGGTCTTTGGACTGGCGATCGATCAGCTAAGTCGCTATTTTTCTGGCGAAGCCATTCAATTTACTGTTCCGATTGCCGCAAAAGGTACTCCGTTTCAGCAGTCGGTTTGGCAAGCTCTCACGACAATCCCATACGGTGAAACCTGGAGCTACGCACAATTAGCTGATGCGATTGGTAACCCGAAAGCGGTTCGTGCGGTTGGCCTAGCGAATGGTAAAAATCCGGTGTCAGTGATTGTGCCATGTCACCGTGTAATCGGTAAAAATGGCAAGTTGACCGGGTATGCCGGTGGTGTAGAACGAAAGCAACGCTTGTTGGTTATCGAAGGACGAGAACAAGAGTAAATAGGTTCTGTAGAGAGTGGTGATGGGCTTTATCGAAAGTGGTTGGATAGTGTATTGCGATGTATTGCGCACAAATCGTTAGTGAGCACTAATGTTATTCATAGATTCATAGATTCATAGATTCATAGATTTAGAATTAAAGAATTAAAGGGTTAGAGACGTAAAGAGTGACTTTGCAATAAAATTGGCGCTTTCTGGAAAATACTTGTTTGGTTGCATATTATTTAACTATGTTCTCTAGGCAAGGATGCCCAAATGAATAGTCGTCATTCGTTAATCTTCGGTTGCTGTGCCGCGTTATTGTTGTCCGGTTGTTTAACTGACACCAGTCGTCCCTTCGAAGTACCACAACTTGTTTTGTTCAAAGGCATGTATGAGAACGCTGATAATGACAGCTATTTGCTGTTTGAATCGGGACAAGTGACTTATCAAACAACGAACAATACCGTCACCCGTACGTATAATGTCGAAGATGACTTGATCAGTATTAAGTTAAACTCCGCAAATAGTCGAGTTGACCCGGGGTTGGTAATGCGAATTCAACATGAGGGGGCGGTGCTCACCTGCAACCGATGTCCAGCGATGCAACTAAGCAATGTCTGGACAAGGGTTGAGAAGCCTTTGGGTGACTCCTCTTATTAGAAAAGATCACCATTAAGCCATAGGTGAGCGGCGATGCTGACGACATAACCAATCATGATCACTGGCATCCATTTTAAGTGTCCAAAGAAGGTGTATTTTCCATGCGCCGCACCCATTAAAGCCACGCCTGCTGCACTACCAATTGACAACAAGCTGCCCCCGACGCCCGCGGTTAAGGTGATCAGTAGCCAGTTGCCCATCGACATTTGGGGTTCCATGGATAACACGGCAAACATCACCGGAATGTTATCGACAATAGCCGATAAGATCCCCACCATGACGTTGGCCCAAATTGGATCCCATTGGCTATACATCACGCCCGAGGCTAATTCCAAGTATCCAAGTAAACTCAAGCCACCGACACACATTACGACGCCGTAGAAGAACAGCAACGTGTCCCATTCGGCATGCGACACTCTTCGAAATACATCGAATGGCACAACAGAACCGAGTCGTTTCAGGGCGCCTTCATCGTTATTGGCGATCGCCACCGCTTTTTTCTTCGCGAGTGAGTTGGGTAAAGTCTTACGTAAGTAATAACCAAAGAACTGAAGGTAGGCGAGCCCCATCATCATGCCCATCACAGGAGGGAAGTGGAGTACGGCGTGGAAAGCAACCGCGGTCGCTATTGTCATGATGAACAAGAATACGATTCGTCTTGCTCCACGCTTTAATTCTATGAGCTGATGAACCGTGTCAGGTTGAGTCGTCGGAACAAAGTAAGACATGATCAGGGCTGGAACAAGGTAGTTCATCACTGAAGGAATAAATAGAGGAATGAACTCGGTAAAGCTGACATGGCCAGCCTGCCATACCATCAGCGTTGTGATGTCGCCGAATGGACTAAATGCGCCGCCAGCATTGGCTGCTATGACAATGTTCACACACGCGAGATTGACAAATTTAGGGTTGGACCCTGCGACTTTAAGAACCACTGCACACATTAATAGGGCGGTGGTGAGGTTATCGGCAATAGGGGAAATGAAGAAGGCCAGAATACCGGTAATCCAGAACAGAGAACGGAAATTAAAGCCTTTGCCTACCATCCACGCTTGCAGCGCATCAAACAGTCTTCTCTCTTCCATGGCACTAATGTATGTCATGGCGACGAGTAGAAAGAGTAATAGCTCGGCGTATTCCAAAAGGTTGTGTTCGAGCGCTTGTTTGGCGACTTCAACAAGGTTGTGTTCTTGGTAGGTAAAACCAATGATTATCCAGATCAGGCCCGCCGCAAGTAGAACGGGCTTGGATTTTCGGAGTTTTAGGTATTCTTCCATCATCACCACGATGTAGGCGACAACGAAAATGGTCAGCGATAAGTAGCCAGCAAATGAACTGGTTAGCTTGAGCGGCTCTCCCAACTGAGAAGTGGCAGCGCCTGCTACCGTAGAAAAAAATAATAAAGAGAGAACAGCAGAAAGCTGGATACCTAACATGGATTACGCTCCAAAGTTAATAAGTCATTAACACGGGTAAAAGCGTAGACCTAAAAATCTAGGTGGGGTGTGATAGATATCTTAATAATTCAATAGATTATAGTGAAAACAATAGACGGTACTGAAAATATTTAACTGGGCGAAAGCATTAATATGAAGTGAAAGCATCAAATTGGTTAAAAGCCTTAGACTAAGGATAAAGCTCTACCGGGCTTATTGCCGATAGAGCTTTCCCTAAACTGCCAACATCATGCCGCATTACGATCAAACGTCATTGTTTGTTCTGCGGCACATATTTCAACAGGCCAGCCATAGGATTGGTATTCCATCGCAAGTTGGTCCGCTACTGCGCGAGATACCGTTACTGTGATCCATGAGCCCTTGCCCATTACTTGATATTTAAGTGTTTTCATTTCCATCGTAATCACCGTTTTCCTTCTATATTGGCTGCGCGAAGTCTATAGCACCTCTATTGGCTGGAATTTCGAATTGAGCTCAAATCCTTTATAAAATGGCTCATCGTTTGAGCTCAGCTCAAAACTCAACCAATGAAAGGTAAACGTTTACATTTTTGGAAGAAAAATCGCAATTTAAGTGTTTGTATTATAATTGAATTAAAACTGTGTGCTGCAAGCTATGTAAGAGATCTCTTACGTAATTATCAGAGATCAGCTTGCATGAAGGTTTTTCTCTTCAAGCCTGATCTATGTGTTGATTCTGTGTGTTTTCGGTTGCGTTGTTGAAGCGGATTTTGTTTAGTTTTGTATGTTAAATATTCGAACTTATGCAGTGTATATTTCTATATTTGAATTGAAATCACAGTTTTATATGTTGCTATGGTTCTTATATTTAAACTTATACGCTATTTGATTTCAGTCAGTAATCTCTTGCCCGTAAGTTTGCACTATCTATACGTGTTCTGTTCCACATAAACGAGATGTATAGAGGTCCCTATGACTAATCCAACCACAACCGACCGTAAAGTTACGATCGGAAGCTATATTGCACTCGCTTTTGCGATTGTGTTCTTTTCAGGCTTAATGCAGTCCAATGAATGGTATGGGGTGCTCGATTTTACGACGCTCAATGGCTCATTCGGTAAGGTTGCCTACGATGTCAGTGAAACCGCCGATGGTATTCAAGCTGCAACCACTTCATTACGCGGTAAAGGCGGTAGCGGTGCTCGCGACGGTTTCATTTTTGCTTTGACACTTATTCCGACCGTGATGTTTGCACTAGGTATGATCAACGTTCTTGAGCACTACGGTGCTCTTGATGCAGCTCGTAAGCTACTTACTCCGCTACTTCGTCCTTTGATGGGTATTCCGGGTAACTCAGGCTTGGCACTGATTGCGTCTCTACAAAGTACCGATGCTGGCGCGGCAATGACCAGACAGCTGAAAGATGAAGGGCATTTAACTAAGCGAGAAACAGACGTATTCACCATGTTCCAGTTCACGGCTGGTGCCGCGATCGTTAACTTTTTCTCGTCGGGTGCAGTGTTGTTCACTCTTACTGCGATGGACGGTTCTCTGGCGGTAACATCGTCAATTGGTCTTGCGGTTGCTGTGATGTTTATCTTCAAATTTGTTGGCGCAAACTTGTTCCGTATTTATCTCAATATTACTGAAGGCAAAGAAGACAAACCAAAAGCAGATAAAGAACAAAAACTGGAAGAGGAAGTAGCATAATGAGCGAAGTTAAAGCAAAGAAACCAATGGTTACTGATATTTTCGTAGAAGGTGCTAAGAAGGGCTGGGTAATTGCGACAACCTCTACAGTGCCTAATGTTCTGATGGCGTTTGTCATCATCAAGGCGTTGCAAATCACGGGTGCTCTTGACCTGATGGGCAGCGTGTTTGCGCCTATCATGGCGGTATTTGGGTTACCGGGCGAAGCGGCGGCAGTATTGATTGGCGCGTGGATGTCGATGGGCGGTGCTGTGGGCGTGGTGATCACGCTGTTTGACCAAGGTATCTTGAACGGAACTCATATCGCTATCTTAGCGCCAGCTATCTACTTGATGGGCTCTCAGGTGCAATACATGGGACGTATCATGGGGCCAATTGGTACTGAAGGTCGTTATATTCCAGTGATGATCGCGATTTCAGTATTGAATGCGTTTGGTGCGATGTTCTTGATGAATATTATTCTATAATTTTTGTAGAACGACAGTTCTCGAAACTTTTTTAGAGTTTATGGCAAATGAATTGCTAATAAGACTTTTCAAACGCTGAAAAAAGGAAACCCCGTTTGGCTTTCACCAAACGGGGTCTATTCTTTTCGTAGCCATCCTGCTACTGCGCGTTACTTATCTTTCAATAGATAACGAATGCTCCCTGCATCGTTCCTTGACGTGGCTAAATCCTTTAACCTATCCAATTCGTCGCCTTCCTAGCGGTGTCCTTCAAACTCATCTTCCTGACAAGTGACTCTATCCTAGAGTAATAACTTCCATGCTGATAACTCATCCTAAGCCATCAAATTTTCGTCCTGAAGATACCTAATCCGTTAGGCTTTTTCCTGTTCCTGCCAACTCCCTGTCGACATGTGTATTAAACACTCTGGAGGCTTTGCTCGCAATCTACCCCAAGAAAAAAATGCAGTCGCTAGCCGAAAGAAATATGCGTGGATTCATATAAAACAAGGAGTTGAGTTTGTATTTTAGGAATTTTCTGCGAAGCTTGATTGTGATCTCTTACGTTCGATGTAAGAGATCTCTTACAAACTTTCGGGCTCGACTATCATTTTGCGTTGACCGCATCAATGAATTGATGGGTAATGGATGATGAATAAACACCAAGTAATAGGGAAATATAATGGTTACAGCACTTTACGCAGCCTTGCTTACGGTAGTAATGATCTGGTTAGCGATCGAAGTTATTAAGCAGAGGCGAATTAATCTTGTCGCTCACGCCGATGGCGGTGTTGAGTCGTTGCAGATAGCACGTTCTGCACAAAGCAACGCAATGGATTACATCCCAATTACTATTATCCTGATGGGATTCTTAGAGATGAATGGTGCCAATGTTTGGTTTATTCATGTGCTCGGCGTAGCGTTTCTGGTGGGACGAGTGATTCATGCAAAAGGGATTTTAGCGAAGAACTTCAAAGGACGAAAAGTAGGGATGGTGTTAACGCTTATCTGCATGATCTCTTTGATTGTCCTAAACTTAGCTTACCTACCTTTTGATAAAATGTTCTAGGGAGCATTATGGCATTGCGCCTTCCTCCTGCTTGGGCAATTGTCCTCGCAGGTCTCATACTTAACGTCATGGCCATTGTCATGTCGAGTTTGGTGTTAGACAAAATTGAAGCGGAGAAAGCGGAATACAACGATCGTAAGTATGGCAATGTGTACTCGATACAACTGGCCTGGAACACGATTGAAACCCTAGAACGTAAGCGTGAAGCCATTTTGATTCATCTTGATAAGCTGTCAACAGAAGCGACTCAACCGACCCCGGCTCTTGATGAAGCGTTGCGCGGTCAACTTAGGCGTTGGGTGAGTGATGAAGTGCCGATTATCTCATTGGCTAACTTATCTCAGCTTATGGTGTTGATAAACCGTGCCCAAGAAGCACAAAGAACACGAATCGATGACTATTATTTGGATAACTTGACGTTAGTTGAGTTGATACAAAGACTCGACGAAAAAATGGCTTTCTATAAAAACATCGCCTTGTTTCTTCAGGTGTTTGGTTTAGCACTTATCTTAGCTCGAGACTTAGCAAGAAGACCTTAACAAGAAAACCTTAGAAGTTGATTTTTCCATTGCTGGTACCTGTAACTCTAGCGAGACTCGCTTGGCAGGTTAGGGTGCTGTTGGCCTTGGTACTTTGGTAGCTGTTCTTTTAACCCCTTGAACGTGCTCAGTGCACTGCCGATCGACAACTTGTTCATCAACCAGTTGGGTAATATTCCCCCCGCGTTCGCATAAGCGGTGTAGGTGATGTAGGTATTGCCATTGGTGAGTGGTTGCAGTGTCCAAAGTGCATCCACATCATAAATTCGAATATACCCCGACTCTTTCGCCAAATAGTTAGACGCATCCTTAATCGACAAGACAAACTGTCCATCCTCGATGCTGTATTGGGAGTAGGTCACCATATCTCGATCTCTGGCAGGCCAAGGTGCGGTGAACTGGGTATAGACGATATTCTCTGTATTAGAAATCTGCATTAATACTCGGCTTTCGGAGACGTTGTCGAGCCAATTCGGCACGTTATCGCTGTCTTCCAGCAACAGCAAAAAACCAGAGTAACTGGTCGGCGTTTGCATTTGCGCTCGTATTTCTACCAAGCCTTCGCTATGTGGTCTCTTATCAATGACGATGCCATCTTCGCTTTTCACAAATTGCCAGGGGGCGGCGAAGGTGAGCGTTGATAGAGCGCAAAGCCCGAGTGAAAAAATCCTAGGTAATACCATTATTCTTCCTGAAAAAGAAAAGCTTATCTTAATAGGAGTATAGAATAAAAATGGGTTTGATTCGTGCTGGGGGCTTTATGCAAATCTCTGATTTGAGCGTCACATCGTTGTTTATTGTGGTGTTATCAATAGGTGGCTGTTTACCTGTATTTGAACATTGAACATTGAACATTGAACATTGAACATTGAACATTGAACATGAAAACGGAAGCGTTCGGTCGCTTCCGTTTTTATTAATGGGCAATGGATAAAGGCTAAAGCTTATAGACTAAAGCTTATAGGCTTCGACGGTTTTGATCGTCGTCCAGTTGCTATTGGCGTCTTGGATGAACTCTTGCGTATCTTCCAACCATCGTTTTTGTACTGATTTGTCTAAGTTTAGATACAGTTTTCCATCTTCGACTTTCCATGCGTTAGGGTCGGTCTCAAATTTCTTACCCATAGCAACACCAAAGGCACAATAGCCACCGTATTGAGGCGCATAAGCTTCAGGATTGGTGCGGAACTGATCTCGGTTGTCACTGTTTGCGAACTGATAAATAGCGTTCTTATAAGTCGCAGTGAATTCTGATGAACCCTGAACGGCACCAGCATCAGTAAAGTAAGCCACTGGGTCATAGCCTTTGATCGCGATGTCATTGCTATCAACGCTCATGTCGATGTCAGCTGCCATCAGTGAAAAGCTAGTACCTAACAGCGCTACCATTAGAGTGAGTTTTTTATTGGCCGGTTTGATGTATGACATAACAAATTCCTTGTCAGTGTTAGTTATCTTGTTTGAATAAATTAGCGCACTACTCCGGTCTATAGAGGGACAAAAGAACTAAAAAGTAAGCGAATCGTTCGGAGGGTGCATGGATCTGCTGTCACAATTAATGGAACATTTCTCGATACGTACTGGTGTCTTTTACTCTGGGAACTTGTGTGGCGTATCGTCATTCAAGCCACAACAGGGTAAGGAGGGTCATCTTCATGTGCTGAGTGCGGGTGAGTTGACCCTATCTCGTGCTCACAAGGAAAATAAGCAACTTTCACAGCCTTGCATGGTTTATCTACCGAATAGCACACCACATGCGATTGAAGGGGTCGGAGAGGGTGCTGAGTTGGTGTGCGCAAATGTGGAATACCGAGCCGGGCAGATGAATCCTTTGTTATCCGCTCTCCCTGACGTGATAGTGATTCCGTTTGACGAGGCTCCTAACTTAATACCAGTGATTGAGGTGTTGTTTCGTGAGTCGGGGCAAGCATTTTCAGGACAACAATCGTCAGGACAACAATATTTAATGGATAAGTTGAGTGATGCCTTGATGGCTTTGATTTTCCGTCATCTCATTGAGCAACAGAAAATCGATAAAGGGGTATTTTCGGCCCTTGCCCATCCGCGATTGGCTCCGGTAGTGACCGCTATCCACAGATTGCCTGCTCGTCATTTGTCTGTTGCAGAAATGGCGTCATTGGCTGCGATGTCTCGCACTCAATTTATCGAGGCTTTCAAAAGAGAGGTCGGTGAAACGCCCGGAGATTACGTACAAAAGTGGCGGATCTCTGTAGCTCAATCTTTGCTACTGCAAAGTAAGCCAATCAATTGGGTGTCTGATGAGGTTGGTTACAGCAGTTATTCGGGCTTCTCACGTGCGTTTCAGCATGTTTCTGGTATATCGCCACGGCAGTGGTTAAAAGAGATAGAGGGATAGCGGTGAGTATTACAATGAAGGTTGGTGTCGATATTTATCTTAGGTTTATGTAGGTATTTGGTTTGGTGTCGATACTTGGGTTAAGTAAAGGCTGCCAGTGAAAGCGAGTGAGTGCTTTGACTGGCAGATAAGCTCAGTTGAAGGAGGTAGTTTACGGCGTCGTTTTTAGATTAGTGTTAGCGAAGCAACCAGCGTCGTAGTGGCGTTTTTTCGATACCAGCAATCAGCATAAAGCTCAGGATAAAGGTGCCAAAGAAGACGGTGATATCTTTACCAAGTTCCGTGATCCCCAAGACTCCACAAACATTGAACAGCACGATGATGATCAGCAGATGGCAAACGTAGATGCCCAACATACGATTCGAGATAGCGCGAACCCATGAGTAGTCACCAATGTTTGGATTAGCCAGAAGCCACATAAATACACCCATTCCCCATAGAGCCGTACCAAACAAGAAATCATTCATGTTGAATGCGATATCAAACGTGGTTAGCCATGTGGCTTCGGCAAAGTGGATGAACATGCCTAATGCTATTAACCCCAATGCCTTGGCTGATGACACTGTCCACTGATGTTGACGAATCAGGAAACCTAAGGTCACCATTAATGTGCTAAAGAACGGACCGTTACGAGTGAAGAACGGCGCACTGAGGTCGGTTAAGCTTGTGTAACTGCCCGCCAACACACCATATACGTAAAGTAGAATAGCCGTTGGTAATAGCAGTTTGTCGAGTTTCATCTCAACCATTAAGGCGATGATCAAAACGGCGAACATTAGAGCAGGGAGGAACCATAAGTGAACTAATCCGCCCTCTAAGAAAGAGTTGAGCGGGGTGTTCATTAGGAAGCCCCAGTAACTTTGGCGTTCGCCTAAGTAACTCAATTCTTCAACCTTAACAAGGTTGAATGGCATGACCAGGCAAATGATGCTCCATACCAACCAAACTTTGAGTAGTGGTTTGGAGTAGTTGACGAAGGTTGTCCAAGGCGACGCTGTGAGTTTAGGTTGGATCAGATAGCCGGAAATAAGGAAGAATAGCGGCACGGCGAAGCGCGCGGCTTGGTTAAGGACATAACCAATCCATGGCACTTCATTGATTTGCCAATAAGTAAGGGCCATTTGGCCGTGTAAGCCAATGATCGCCAAGATAGCAATCACTCGACCTAACTCGATACTGGCGATGCGTTGTGAAGGCATATTTTGAACGGAAGACATATCAGATCTCTAAGAAAAATTTCGTAAAATCTAACAGTCTTTATGTGGAATCCGTTAGTCCTAAATCAAAGGTGGAGGCCTTTGATTTAAGGCTTATATTGATTTTTTGAAGCCTGTCGCAGCTATATTAAATCCATTGCAGTCAGTGCAAATATGCCAAGGGTGCAAGTGATAAGTGAAACGACAGTGGTTAACGCGATAATATTGGCAGCCAATGTGGAGTTTCCACCCATCGCACGGGCCATAACATAGCTTGCAGCTGCCGTTGGCGCGGCGCTCATCAAGAAAATAAGACCAAGATCTAACCCTCTAAAACCGAAGAATAGGGCAGCCAGTGTGATCAGTAGCGGAGCTAAAACCAGTTTGTATCCTGTAGAGAACCAAGTTGGGCCCTTATCTTTTTTCAGGGAGCGTATATCAAGCGACCCACCAGTACATAATAGGGCTAACGGTAACGTCATGTTGGCGAAATACTGCCCTGCGTCAGTCACCATTTTAGGTACTGGAATCGATAGTAAGTAAAACAAGACACCCATAGCGATCGAGATAATAAGAGGGTTTTTGGTGAGTGTTTTAACGATCACTTGAACGGCTTTGTCACCTGACTCTTGGCCTTTCGGCGTGAGTGCGATAACTGCCTGAATATTATAGAGAACCGTTAAAGAGGCGACATAAAGTGCAGCGAGTGCGACACCGTCGTTACCGTAGATGTTGGCAACATAAGCGAGACCAATAATCGCGGTATTGGCACGAAAACCACCTTGTACTATTACGCCTTGGTCTTCTGGTTTTTTAAAGGCCACCTTTGTGCTTACAGTGGTGAATACGAAGAACACAAAGTTCGCCACTAAACCAAAAATAACGAGCTTGCCGCTAGCTGCAAAGTCGTGGTTAGACTGAACAATACTCAAAAATAGCATTGCGGGTAGGGTTACTTGAAACACTACCTTGGATGCGACATCAATGAAATTGTCATTAATTAAGCCGATTCGCTTGAGCATGACACCAAGAAACAACATTAAACAGATGGGGCCTGTCACCGAAGCCGAAAACGCAAACTGTTCCCAAAGTGTGTTCATTCTCTTTCCCTAGTTACTAAACTCAATAATGACTAAATTCAAATGTTACTCAGCTCGACCACTGGTTAATTCAATAATCGGTTAACTCAAATTCCTTTGAATACTGTCGCATTTTTCCACAATTTTCTTTGAAGAGAAATTAAATCCCAACGGTTAAGTAAAAAACTTTGAAAAAAAGTACGAACGTGCTAAAAATAAACCATCAGATTTATCATTGGTGAATAATGAGCAAGGGAAAGATAACTAAAGAGTATATTTTGAGCCATGCATTTGCACTTGCGAGTGAAAATGGTCTCGAGAGTTTAACGATTGGTGAATTAGCTAAGCAGTGTGGCATGTCTAAGAGTGGACTGTTCGCGCATTTCAACTCTAAAGAGAACCTGCAGCTCTCTGTACTCGAGTATTCCAACGCCATATTTACTGAAAGAGTCATTATACCTGCGAGACAGTTGGGCGACGGTGATATTGAAGCGAAATTGAAACAGTTACTCGATAATTGGCTAGGCTGGAATCATTCATTCCAAGGCAGCTGCATGTTTATTGATGCTTGGAAAGATGCAGGTAGCGAAACCTCTGTGATTCAAAAGGCGCTGCAGAAAACCATTTCCGTGTGGATTGATTACTTGACGATTCAGGTCGCAAAAGCGGTTGAGAGCAAGCAGTTTAGAGCTGATTTAGACTCGAAGCAGGCAACCTTCGAGTTATATGGGCTCTACTTGAGCGCTAACTTGTTTTACTCATTACGAGGGCAACAAGCGAGCCACACCCATTTTTGGAGTGGTGTAGATCGCCTAATAGCCAGTTGGAAAGTCGCTTAATTCGTTTTTAAGCGGAGCTTTACTTAAGTAAGGCTTAAAAAAAATTTTAGAGAAGTGGCGGTAAGCGATCATTAATCGCAGTAACGCCATTTTTTAGATAAGTAAATAGCACGGTCGTTCGATTTTTGGGGCCGAGCTCTATCCGCCAAGATTTATGGCGAAACAAGGACAGGTCATGAGTGACAAAATCTATTTTAATACATCGAACAAATTCAGTTTTAAGGGCAGCTTAATTGGTGCCACGACGAACCTTCACTATATTCTAGCGCCAAGTCATGCGAAGAAAACAGCACGTAAATTGCTGCTGACTCCAATGCGTACCGAGCAAAAGAATGCCGATCCACAAGGTTTGATTAAAAGTGAAATCAAAGGTCGTGACGGTGTATTGAAGACTTACTCTTTGGGTACGGGGCCAGTTTGGGTGCTCACTCATGGTTGGTCAGGCACCGCGAGTCAGTTTTTTCCTTTAATGGAACACATCGCTGCTAAAGGTTTTACTGCCATGGCTTATGATCACCCTGCGCATGGTGGCAGTGATGGTGTACATGGTCATATTCCAGCGTTTGTGAACGGTTTAGAGGCCATTCTAGATTCGGTTGGTGAGGTGGCAGGCTTGGTCGGTCACAGCATGGGTACCGCTTCTGCGTTGGAATGTAAGCACGTTAAATTAGAAAACAAACCTTTGTTGCTGATTGCACCTGTGTTGGATTATTTAGAAAATCTATTTGGCAGCGTGGCGCGTTCTGGTTACTCAATGAAGTTGTTTGAGGCAGTAGTAGGTGAAGTGGAAGAGCAGTTCAACTACCCGATTCAATCGGTTGATCCTTATGGAAAGCTAGCGCTTCGTGAATCGCAGACTATCATCGTTCATGATGAGCAAGACAAGTTTACGAAGTTTGACGTGTCTCAGCGTGCGGCTAATGAAATGGGTCGTGTTACCTTGATCGCGACTCAAGGCCAAGGCCACGGACGAGTGATGAAATGCCCACAAGTATTCGAGAGCTTTGATAACTTAATTGACTAAGCCTAACGATCGCAAGTCAGTAGAACGCCAGTAAAAAGATCGTAAGCTCAAAGCTCAGAAAACATAAATAAAAAGGCCAACCAGACATTATCTGGTTGGCCTTGCTTTTAGGTGTTTAGTCGACGCTTAGTTAGCGTTTAGCTAAACCCTATTTTTAGCTTGCACAGTTTGCAGGGCCGATCTCTTTCCACACGCCCCATTGGCCTGTGGTTGTTGGATCTTCACCTGTTGTCCACCATTTCGCTTCCCAAACCTTACCGCCTTGAGTCACTTGGTCGCCGCCAGTGTAAACCGCACCTGAATCCCAAGCGTTAGTACACGTACCGCCGCCTGTGGTTTTCTTAAGAACCTTCACTGAAGTAGCCGCTACCGATGTATCCGCGCCATCACTCACTGTCACAGAGAAGTTCAGTACCGTGTCTTGCGTGTATTCCGCCGCGACAAAGCTTACTGAAGCGCCTTGTACTGTTGCGTCGATACCAGCAGGAACATTCCACGTGAAGGTCAGTGTATCTTGATCGGCATCGCTAGAAGCTGAAGCGTCAACCACAACTATATCGCCCGCATTCACTTCAGAAGGAGCTGTAACCACGGCTACCGGAGCGGTATTAACTGGGCCTGTCTCTTTAGGGCTTACTGTTACAACCACTGTGTCAGTTGAAGTAGCCCCTTCGTTGTCTGTCACGGCTAGGCTAAAGGTCAGTGTTTCTTGCTGTGCGACTTCAACAACATCGAAACTTGCAACAGCAGCATTCGCGTTGGCCAGAGTGACTGCTGTTCCGCTTACTTGTGACCAAGCGTAGCTAGCAATGGTGCCGTCGCTGTCTTTTGAAGCGCTACCGTCTAGAGAAACAGAATCCGGGCCTTCAACCGATTGATCAGCACCCGCTGCTGCGGTTGGTTTACGGTTTACAGGATCGGTTGTTCCGCCTGCTAGACCTTCATGCATTGCATTCAGAATATCGCCGTTATCTGCATCAATTTCCCAAGAGAACAAACCCGCAAGACCAAGGCTACGAACGTATGCGCCTTTTGCTTTCACTGAGCGGTCATCATCAAATGTAATCAACTTGCCCGAAGTACGGTTCCAAACGTAAGGCGCTTCTGCCATTTCGTCGTAGCCATATTCAAAGCCGTTGATGCCTTGGTTGTTTGCACCAAGCATGTTCGCTTTAATGCCTTTGTAATCGATAACGCCATCTTCCCATACACCTTGAGCAGAGCTGCCGGTCAGTTTGCCATTACCCACGCCTGTCATTGGATCGCTTGGATCTGAAAGTGATGATGGTAATACGCCTTCCCAACCACGACCGTACATCGCTGTACCAACCACAAGTTTGTTCGCTGGAACACCTTGCTCAAGCAACAATTGGATGCCGTTGTCTGTGGTATAAGCAGGACCAGTGTACTGTTCGCCATTTTCATCAAGGCCTGTGCCATCACATTGACCAGGGCGCATGAAGTTACCGCAGTTTAGTGCTGTTTGGTGACCTAACACGTTGTTCCAACCGCCGTAGAAGTCGTAAGTCATTGCGAAGATGTAATCCATGTATTGGATAGCATCGCCGTAGTTCACGTCTTCAATCTTATCGTGACCAACACCGATCGCCGATGTCAGCTCGTAAGTACGACCATTTTCAGCTTCTAGTTCATCTAACATCACGCGTAGTTCTGCCATCAAAGCGATGTAAGCAGGGCCGTCATTTACAGGGTCACCAAGATCGGGAGCAGCACCGCCTCCACCAGGGAATTCCCAATCGATATCTACACCGTCATAGAATTTCCATGTGTTGAGGAATTTCTTAACCGATGCAACGAACGTGTCGCGGTTCGCTTTTGTAGTGAAATCGAAGAACGGGTCTGACAGTGTCCAACCACCAATAGATGGGATGATTTTCAAGTCTGGATTGCGCTGTTTAAGCGCCATCATCATCGCGTAGTTACCCTTGATAGGTGAGCTGTATTCGTGACCTGCTTGAGGGAAACTCTTCTGGAAAGCCGCCCAAGGGTCATGAATCACCACTTCGTAATCGTTAACGCCCTGACAAGCAGTCATGAGTGCGTTGTAGCTGTTACCGCCTACTGATTTCACTGATTCATTAGGACCACAAATTGGGATGAAGCCATAAAGGATATGGGTCAAGTTATCAACGGGTAGGTTATCGACTGTGTAATCACGGCCATAGATGCCCCACTCAACAAAGTAAGTACCTACTACCGTGTTTGGGTCAGTGTTGTATGACTTGTTGTTTGGATCCACGTTCATCGCAAGTGGTGCTAAGTGTGAGCCATCGGTATCGGCGATTGTGATCTGAGCGGGTGCACTCTTGCTACAGCCTGTTTCATCACACGCTTCGATTTCCATCTGAAATAAGCCGCCTTGGCCGTATTCGAATGAAGCCGTGGTTTGGCTGCCAGTGATTGGGCCTGTAGCAATTTTAACGCCATCAAAGTAGATGTTATACGTGTTTCCTGACGTTCCGCTCCATTGGTTGAACTTGACGTCGACCTTTGCTTTGTCGTTATATTTAACCATCTGGTTGTAGCCAGACGTTGTTTCCATCGCGAGTTCAATTTTCGAAAACTGCAGGTTGTTGGAACCGTACATGTCGATGCTAGGTGCTGTTGGAGCAGCTAATGCTGTGCCAGATAGCGCTAGAGCAATGCTCGCCGCACAGGTATTTATACGAATCATACTTTTTCTCTCATTCCTTGAAGGTTACGAGAACCAAATGGCCCCATAAACGGCTCCAGTCAGTTTTGAAGGAGCTTCCCAGTCAGTATTCGAGAGAGTTTTAATTTTATAACTGAAAATAAATCCGTTTTCGATGGACAACTAAAAAATAGTATTTCGTTACAATTCTGTTGCTTAATGAGTGAGAGGCTGAGTCCATGCTTTATAAAATTAAACAACACTCAGTAGTAAAATCTCATAAGTGAAAATACACGACATGAAGTTATAAAAAGGTGCGACAAACTATAGGAATATATCGTGAATTGAAGCGACATCACAAAGCGAAGCGTGTTTGGGGAAATCAGGTTGATAAGAAGAAAATGCAAAAGTGTTGCGATAGGGAGTGTCACTGTAGAGCGTATTAGTAATGGAAATAGAGTTGCAGTGGCTATCTTTTAAATTGTTCAGCCAATGAAGCACGGCGTTGCTGCATTACACTATGGGTATCACCCGTTGCAGTCTCTTCGTAGCCTTCTTTAATGAACTGTTGAGATGGTGTGCTAGGGAACAGTCGTTTTAATCGAGGCGAATCGTAGGTACCACTGATGGTGTAAATTGTTGGCCCGGAACCTGTGTTGACGGTGACAACCTTGCCATCAAAATCAAAAGAGGTACTGATGAAACGATGGTTCATCATCACGCCATTGTCTGAGAGTGTCAGGATATCGGTTTTGTAAGGGGGAGCACCGATTTCTATCCAAGTACCATGGACATTGTTCGGACTGACAGATTGTTGGTGGGCTTGATAAGCAAAATAGCCTGCGGTGAGGGCAATCATAAAGCCAGCTAATAGAAAGCTGTAGAGTAACGAGTTGGCAAATATATCTCTGCTTTTAGTGGGCTTTTTTGCCATTATCTCTTCATTTATCTACATGTACTGTTGGTCAGTTTATAAACTAAAATCTTAGTTTGCAAAGATTCTTATGATAGTTAGAAGCAGGATCGAATGTTCTAATAAATTTGGTTGCGTTAGTGGTTTTAGCTTAGCCTCTTCAGTATTGACGCTATCAATGAAAGTGATTCCCAAAAAAGCTTAAGCTATGCGTATTTATTTCTTGTACGAAAGTCGTGAATTGGTTAAAACAAATATAACCTAAATTTACGCATAGGCTTATTCGTTGAGCCTGATGAATGCAATTTGAAGATAACAAGGAAGTACAATGATTAAAGAAAACACATATTTTGACGGTGGTGTTAAGTCGTTAGCGTTTACCCAGTCTGGTGCGGACGTAAGTGTTGGTGTGATGGCTGCTGGCGAATATACATTCGGCACAGCGGCTCCAGAAAAGATGACCGTTGTAAAAGGTGCTTTGATTGTAAAGCGTGTTGGTGATGACGATTGGACGACATACCAATCGGGTGAGTCTTTTGACGTTGCTGGCGATTCTTCTTTTGACCTACAAGTCAAAGAAGCGACGGCTTATTTGTGCGAGTACTTATAACCAAGTCTGAATGTGTTCCATCAGGGTATCGTTTATCTCTGATTTAATAGAAAAAACCACGCTCTAGGAGCGTGGTTAAATAAGTGATAGTAACCGGCAGTGGATAGTGTCACTTGTTTTTACAGTCATCAAATGGACGACCAAGATTCGTTGCTTGTTGTAAAATCTCTTCAATATCCTTCTCAAAACTCAAAACTCAAAACTCAAAACTCAAAACTCAAAACGGGACATCTGTAAATCAGTAAGTCTCAAATACGCCTTTGTTGTAATCCTGAATTGTCTGTTCAATCTCTTCCATCGAGTTCATGACAAACGGACCATAATGCACAACAGGTTCATTAATCGGTTCACCAGAAAATATCAGTACACCTGAATCTTCTAAACTATCTAAAGACAGCAACTCAGCTTTGGTGAGCAACGCCAATTGACCTTGGTTGATGACCTTGTCGCCGATCCTAATACTGCCTCGGTATACGTAAGTCATCGCGTTGTGATCAATGTTGGTACCTAACGTAATTATTTGCCCTGAACGAGACTGCCAATCTGAAACGCTTAACGGCACACCTGTCTTTTGTAATGGACCTTGTGCACGTAAAGTCTCTAAATCATTGTCAGCTTGGTTGTGCAGATCAAACTCACCGGCGATCACTCTCAGCAAACCGTTTTTATCACTTTGGTGTTCTGCAATGCTTTCACTTTGGAAGTCATGATATTGCGCTGGCAGCATTTTGTGTGAAGCAGGTTGGTTTATCCAAATCTGAAAACCGTGCAACGCGCCTTCTTCCATCATCGGCATTTCACTGTGAATTACGCCACGGCCAGCGGCCATCCACTGTGCGCCACCACTGCGAAGTTCTCCAACATTGCCCATATGGTCCTTGTGTTGGAAGTGACCTTTGAGCATATAAGTGAGTGTTTCTATCCCGCGATGCGGATGAGGAGGAAAGCCGCCAACATAGTCTTTGCTTTCATCTGATTTAAGTTCATCGATCATCAAAAATGGAGAGAAACGTGTGTTATTAAAACCAGCGAGTCTTTGGATTTTTACGCCATCTCCATCCGAAGTCGCATGTGCTGAAATTACATGATCTACTGCTCTTACACTCGTCACTTTGAAACCCTCATAAACTTGAATAGATGTAGTTTATGTAATTTGATTTAAAAAGAAGATGGCATAGCGTTGAGTGACTTATTCGAAAATTTTGAACAGGTAAGAAAGTGGAATTATGTCTATACTTGAATAAGACTAGACCGCCAAGGAGGCCGCTATGGCAATACAGCAAAAGCATGGCGATAGGCAAGGTCGGATGGACTTTGATAATGACTTCACAACAGAACAGAGCCAACGTTTTAGCGCTGTCGCAAACACTGCAATCAAACGCCGTGTAAAAAAACGTGAGATTGAAGCGCCGTTTATTCAGTCGGCTAAGCAAGCTGCTTTTAAAACGGTAGTGAGACCTAGAGGAAATAACCCAAACCGAACACGACAAGTCGTATGGATTATTGTGATCGGGTTAGTGAGCCTATGGCTTATGTACATGGCAGGTTAGTGCGCTTAGCAGTAAGCGATTTTAATGGTTAACGTTGACGCGTTTTTAACAGCGTAACATTGTTCCCTTCGACTTTTGCTTCAAGACAATCTTCAAGCTCAGATGAACCAGATTCTGAGAAGGTTAGATTCGTCGGTAGTTCTTCTATCAAGGTAGACACTGGATTGTCGTGATAATAAGCGTATCGGTTTTTTCCTGATTGCTTAGCGACATACATCGCTTTATCAGCACATCGGGTCAATTCATGTAGCTCTGTGGCATCTTGAGGATATAAAGAAACGCCAACACTGAGAGTGAGTTCCTTGATTCTTTCATTGGTTTGACACCCGCTCTCAAATAGCCCGCATATTCTCTCTAAAATGCCATCTAGGTCTCTTCGAGTTGGAATATCGTAGAGCATCAAAACGAACTCATCTCCGGCAAACCGAGCAATGGAATAATCGTATTCGTGATTTTTTCGATCTCGGGTCCGGATATTGTTGCTCAGGCGATTCGCAAAATGCTGCAAGACACTGTCTCCAACATCGTGTCCATAGCTATCGTTAATACCTTTAAAGTCATCAATATCTAAAAAAACCAAAGCGGTAAGTGAACGTTTGCTATCCACTGTCGCGAGCTTTTCAACTGCCCACCTTTCGAAACTCCAACGATTTGCTAGCCCTGTGAGTTGGTCTCTGTAGGCTAAGTCTTCAATCCCTTCTTTATAAAGGCGCTGAATATAGCTCACTGCTTGTGTGTAGTAATAAGCGGATGTATGGCAAACCAAGCTCATGGTAAATAAGCTGAGAATAAAGCGATGGGTGCTGTTAAATGGTAAAGAAAAATTGCTCGGTAACGCTGTAATTAGAGTGCTAATAAATACACAAAATGAGGTGCTGAATATGATGCCAATTCTGAAATCATTAATAAAAATTACCGCAGCTAAAATGGGGTATAACCAGAGTATGCGATCGGGAATAGCATGGCTGTACAAGAATAAAATAACGCCTTGCACGAGCAGAACACAGCTCAAAATTAATTCTGAATATTGAGGGTTGATGAACTTTCTTACATAAACTGCATTTGAGATTGCGATAAAAGCAAAGCAAAGTTCGAAAATAGACAGTGCGTAATGTTGACCTTGGAAATAAGCCCAAGTGTAAAAGATAAATAGTGCCGCGGCAGTCAGTGAAAATGAATGGACAATTTTTTGTTTGCGGGTGGACCGTATGTCCGCCATTTCTTCTAGGTGTCTGCCGACTGGCCTGTTCATGTGATTTGTGCCACGAATTTTGATAATGGTATTAATACTAGATTAAATAATAAGCTTGTCGGAGGTTTGCTTACCTATTTAATGCGACAAATATCAAGGTTTTATATTAAAAGCTAATTAATCCATTATAAATAGTGATGTGCATCACCGACGGTGCAAGTCAACCTTACAACGCACTATTCAAAGAGTGGGTTGGTAGCGGTTATTTGATGATTATGTACTTGCTTTCCAATGATTTACTCAACATAGTTTGTAGATACCTAAATGTTTATAGATACCTAAATTTGAGAGAGGCTCATTATGTTAATTACCTTTAGTTGCAAGGCTCATGCTAGCGTCACGATGTTCGGTGAGGTAGGCCTTCAGTTCATTAAAATGCTTGGACATAGTGGCACGATACCTGGTGCTATTGATGCTTCAGAAGTACCTCAGGCACTGAATAATTTACGAGCGGCGGTTACAGCAGAGCAAAGTAAACCGGTAGAGCGAGAGAATACTGATGACGACAATGAAGAAGAGGTTGTTGAAGCACCTGTCAATATCGGCAGTCGAGCTTTTCCATTGGTTGAGTTGCTAAAAGCAGCCATCAAAGAAGAGTGTGACGTGATGTGGGAAGATGGAAGTGGCAAACGTTTGTAGGCTGATTTAATGACTTAAGTTTCGTTCCCTAAGCTCCATTATTTAAGATGAATTGTTCGGGCTCTGTTTAATGGAACCTGTTTGTCAAAGCCAGTATCGGTCATGCTGATCAAATGTGATCGCAATGGTTCGAGACTGGCTTTGTTGTTTCTATCTTCTAGCTGGCTTTATTGAAGCGGATAGATTGTAGCTTCTTTTCAGAACCATCGATGTACGCGTAGCTGTCGATAATCCATAACTTATCACTCACCATCGCTAATTCTAGGCGAACATCAGCACTGTTCACGTCTTGGTAAATGATGTCTTGAATATTGGTTGGGTAGAAGTTGTAACGATTCGCTTGTGGTTGATGTTCACCTGCGAAGTTAACCGTCACGTCTGTTGCATCGTTCATCACGTCCAGTTGGTAACCTTGTTCAACGGTATAAGAGAACTGTGCAGAGAGCTCAACGCCTTGTTGGTTTTCAATATTGATGTTGGCTTGGCTGATACTCGCCAGATTGCCCATTGCTTGAAGGCTATCAATATTGCTGTTGGTATCAACATGGTTACGAATGGTCACGTTCCATTCGCCAATGAAGTTATTAAGCTCTTGCCAGTTTTGCTGTGTTGTTTCTGTATTAGCAGGGCTTACCGCTTGCGTGCCACCGGTTTGTACAATCGCATCGTTACGGCTGTCGTGACGGATGTTTTCACGGTTGTTCTGAAGGTCATTACTCGCACCCGCTACGCCTCCTGCTAACCCGCCAACCATCGCTCCTTGAACCGCTAAATCCGCTAAATCCGCTTCACCGGTCAACGCGCCAAGCGTTAAACCAAGTAACGCACCCCCCACAGCGCCTTGCTTAGTACTTGCGTTGGGATCGTCCTCACCAGGTGTCACACACCCTGCAAGTAATGGAAGACTGATAGCTGCGGTCAGCGAAGCTTTAGTAAACGAGTTCATAAGTTTGGCCTTAAAATGTGTACAAATAAAGAGCAGGAGACTTTATCAATACAATGTCAGGAGATGATTATGAACAGTGTTTTATTTGTTGCGAGGTGTTTCAAATGTTACGAGCAGAATAATATCGAGCGATGAAATTTCCAATGTTTTTATAAGCACAAATACACATATTTTTGATAATTAAAGTAAACTGGAACAATAAGTTATATTTATAAATGCATCTTGAGCTAAAGGATATTTGATGAGTTTCTCTTCCCAAGCCCGTCGCTACGCCAGTTTGTTTAGTACCCTATCATTGGTGGCTGTGTCGGCGCCGAGTATTGCCGATATCTCAACAACCCCCGTGATTGGTGGGGTGTTCAGTTCCAGCGAGGTGCTAAAAAACCAGGTGCTTTCCAGCTTAAGTTATTCCGCTAAGTTCACTCGTGATGCGGCGCTGTTTACTATTGGTGGCGTAACCTTAGATGCGTATATTCTCGCGCTTCCTCTAGATGCCAAAACGAAAGCGAGAGTCATCGCTCAGTTATCAAACCCATCTTACTCGATTCCTTTAGGCTATTTTCTCTATAGCTATTACGACCGCTATTCAGGTTTGGGAAGTGAGGATGTCTTTAAAGCGTATTTGTCGACGGTTTATGATGACAAGGCTTTAAAAGGTTTTGAGCATAGTCTCTATTATGTCGGCGAAGAAGCGATCTCAGAACACAAAGAGCCTGATACTTCGACCGAAGCGACAGGGCATCATGAGGGAATTCGTATCGATGAACAGTTCATTGCCAATATGGTTGTGATCTACGATGCGCTATTCGAAATTGGTGTTTGGCAAGACATGGACACGCTTCCTGATAGCTACACCTACTTAACGAACAGCCCTGAAGATTTAGCGATTATTGCTCAGATTCAACCGATTATTGTCGATTTGATTGGCAAAGCGGGGCAGGGGATGGACGACGGTGACATGAAGTCTGCGATGCTTGCGATTGCAGAAGATGGTAAACCAGAGAATGCAGATCAGCCGAATAATAAGGCGCAAGCGCTTACCATCACGCTTATTGATTTTGTTCGCTTAAACTTACTCAAAGCCTACCGCCAATTTGTTTATAAAGAAGAAAGAGCTGTTGCACTTGATGATTGGATGCAACAAGCGTTTAGTGACCAACCTGATGCGTTAATTCAATTCTTAGAATCCCAACAAAATAAACGTTTTGCGGTTCAAGTAACCGTCGACGGTTTACAACAAGGGTTGATCGAAGGCTTGGTTGATGAGGGTTCGCCTTTCATCTCTGTCGCTTATCAGAATCATAAAAATCGAACTCAATATAAACCTCAGTTAGAAAAAGTGATTGAGCCTGAGCACCAACAACAAGTGAGGTTCATGGAAACTCTGTCTGAGCAAACTTACCGTGATCCGCATTATCTTCCTTTCTTTAAAAAGCTCTATCAAGAACATCGAGACAACATAAGTCGGGTCGGTATTTCATCGACTCCTACAATCAGTGTCCGCAACCTGCCAATTATCAAGACCGGAGCGAAAGTGTCTGGCTCTGGAGGCACTGGTATTCCCAATTTCCATTTTGTCGACCGTGAGATCGACCGAGCTTATTACTTCTTTGGTAATGACGCTCTGCAACTGGATGTGCTGATGGCTAATAACAAGGTACAGACTATGTTCGATCGCCTTGATTATCTGAAAACGCTGAACTGCAATGCTCAGTACGATTGGAATGCTCACACGACTTACGATGGGCTAGTGAACTTGGGTTTGGGTGAGTCGCTACGTGATTACGGGGAGAAACGCTGCGTTAAAGAACTTCAAGAGCGTTCTGAAGTGGAAGTTGTTCTGCGAAATAAGCGTGCAGCCTTGATCCAAGATATTGAAGCATATCAGTCTATACCTGGCTTTGATTTCGTCACTAAATATTCGAAGAAAGCTCAGGTTAAGCAGGCAATCACTCAGTTTGCTGAACTCGATGGTAAAGGAATGCCGGACTACACCTTGGTTTACAACCCGTGGCCAGATCACTTTGCGCACTTTACAGGTCCCTTTAGTGACGAAATCTTGATGCCGACTGGAGAGTTGAACCGATTGGATTATTGGATTCGTCAAATTGAAGCAACCTACCGCAGTGCAGGCGTTTACGATAAAACGCTATGGGGCATGGCTGGTGATCACGGTTTAACGCCGGTGTTCTACGCGCTTAATCCTGAGAAACAGGTGTTTGAAGGTTTGCAAGTGGATCTAAACTACCCCATTGTTGTGAAGAAAATATCTTCAGATGAAGGCGAGGGGCCTAAAATTACCAACGCTTTAAGCTACCCAAGCTCTAAGGCTATTGATGTGGTAGTCGCTTCTACCGCTGGTGGTAATTTTATGATGGATTTCTTTAACTCGAATCAAGGTTGGCAGGTTCAACCTGTCTATCAAGAGCTCAAGCAGTGGAGTCCGATTGCAGCGCCAGCAGGTCAGAGCATTGATGTTATTGATCAGATAGCGCGACGCTTACCTGAAAGTCTTGATTACATGGTGGTGCGAGAAAGCGAATGTGACCAACAACGGTGCGCGGTTCGTGTGATTGGCAATCGCGATTTAGAACGTGTCGATGAATTGATTACACGCGAAAGTGATAAGCTTTTTTATGAGTCGTTAGAAGCAAATCGAACGCCAGTTCTACTCAACACACAAGAGCTGAACCCCTATCTGAAATCACCTAGTGAATCTGATTTCGCGCTCTACTCTCAATTAGTTGAACAGTGTATAAACCGAGCGGTTAAGGTGGATGTCACAACGTGGTGCAGCAGTGCCGAGTGGACGTCATTAACGCAATTAACGCCTCGACCAGATTCAGTAAATCAATTGGCCAATATTTATCTAGAAGACAGAGCTGGAACGATTAACTTGTTTCCTAAAGCGGGGATTGGTTTCAATACGAAGGTTCCGGGCCGTCATGCTGGTGAAGATTATCTAGAGAAAGATGCATTCATTGGTTTTTGGGGGGCACCAATAGGTGGTGAATCTGAGCCATTGAAGATCGAAGCGAATGGATCTTTAGCGCCAACTTTGTTTGAGTATTTAACCGGTGAACCTGTGGTCGCAGGTGAAAACGGGTGGGGATTCCCATCTTTGCTGAATCAACTGGATGTGCCTAAGAACCACTAAACCTAAGTACTTATTGCTTAAGGCATCTATCGTTTAGACGGTAAACCAATAAAGCAGTAAAGCGAATCTAATGTGGCTTTCGCTAGCCACTTTAGATCACCACAAATGGCACCGTGGAACAGCGATCCATTCTGCTTTGGTTAACTAATGAATACCTAAAGTAACGACTTCTCTCTAACATTCCCTCAAGATATAACACATTTTAAACAAAGTGATGATCTTCACGCTTTCATGCTTCTTGATTCTGAACTACGAATTTTTCCTAGTTATTCTAAGACCCTCTCTCATGCGGTCGCTTTTTAGACTCCTTATTATTTCATGGTCAAATTACAAAGAGTGCATGGTTGGAAATAACCGTGCAGACCTCGCAAATAAAAAGAGAGTTCACAATGTTAAAGTTCCTAGATCAGGTTAGAAAGCCGACGCTCGATCTTCCTGTCGAAACCAGAAGAAAGATGTGGTTTAAACCTTTCCTACAATCTTACTTAGTTGTATTCATTGGTTACCTAACCATGTATTTGATCCGTAAGAACTTCAATGTCGCACAGAACGACATGATTTCTACTTATGGGTTATCGATGACCGATCTAGGTCTTATCGGTCTTGGCTTCTCAATTACTTACGGTATTGGTAAAACAGTTGTTTCCTATTACGCCGATGGTAAAAACACCAAGCAGTTCCTACCATTCATGCTGATCCTTTCTGGTCTAGCCATGTTGGGCTTTAGTTTCAGCTTGGGTGGCGGCAGTGCTAGCTTATTCATGATGGTTGCCTTCTACGCATTGAGTGGTTTTTTCCAAAGTACTGGTGGGCCTTCAAGTTACTCAACCATCACTAAATGGACGCCTCGCAATAAGCGTGGTTCGTATTTAGGCCTTTGGAATATGTCGCATAACGTTGGTGGCGCGGGTGCTGCTGGTGTTGCTTTGTTTGGTGCGAACTACCTATTTGATGGCAACGTTGTTGGCATGTTTGTTTTCCCATCTATCATCGCGATTGTGGTGGGTTTTATTGGGATGCGTTTTGGTAACGACTCTCCAGAAGCATACGGCTTAGGCACAGTAGAAGAGTTGTTTGACGAAGAAATCAGCGAAGAAGATACGGCTGCTGAAGAAAATCAAATGACCAAAAAAGAGATCTTTGTTGAGTACATTCTTAAAAACAAAGTGATTTGGTTACTCTGCTTCGCGAATATCTTCTTATACATTGTTCGAATCGGTATCGATCAATGGTCTACCGTTTACGCGTATCAAGAACTAGGTTTATCAAAAGAAACAGCAATTTCAGGTTTTACTCTGTTTGAAGTCGGTGCATTAGTCGGCACATTGATGTGGGGTTATTTGTCTGACTTAGCCAATGGTCGCCGCGCTCTAGTGGCTTGTGTTTCTCTTGGTTTAATCATTGTTTCTCTTGAGTTTTACCAGAATGCAACCAGTGAGTTCATGTACCTTGCTTCTTTGTTCGTGCTTGGTTTCTTAGTGTTTGGTCCTCAGTTGCTAATTGGTGTTGCTGCTGTTGGTTTTGTACCTAAAAAAGCAATCAGTGTTGCTGATGGTGTTAAAGGGACCTTTGCTTACCTAATTGGTGATAGTTTTGCAAAACTTGGCCTAGGTATGATTGCTGACGGAACGCCTATTTTTGGCTTAACAGGCTGGGAAGGCACATTCGCAGCACTCGATACTTCAGCCGCGATTTGTATTGTTTTGTTGCTATTCGTTGCTATTGCTGAAGAGAAGAAGATTCGCCACGCTAAGAAAATGCACCTAGCGGCTCAAAACGCGTAACCAGGTTCGCGAGCTTGTTCTCGCAAACCTAGCTCCACGAACATAGTTCCACACACATAGTTCCACATGCATAATCTCGCGTGCTTTATTTGCCTAAAGTACGCGAGATCATACCAATCGCTAGTTCGATTCAGTATCATCTCTGGCATTAAACCTAATTTTATATAGCTCCTGTTGGGGCTATTTTTCTTTTCTACTCTTTCGTTCTGGTTAGTATCATGATTAATGTTGCACTTGTTGATGACCACGTCATTGTCCGCTCTGGTTTTGCTCAGTTACTTAGTCTTGAAGCTGATATCACAGTCGTCGGTGAATTCAATTCTGCGGCAGAAGCGCGTCTTGGGCTGCCAAGTTGCCATCCTGATGTCGTTATCTTGGATATTTCAATGCAAGATGAAAGTGGCTTGAGTTTATTGGCGGAGATTCCATCAGGGATAGCTAGCATCATGTTGAGCGTACATGACTCTCCCGCGATGGTTGAAAAATCATTAGAGTTAGGAGCCAAAGGCTATCTCAGTAAGCGCTGTAGCCCTGATGAGTTAATCCAAGCGGTACACACGAGCGCGAATGGCGGTTGTTACCTTACTCCAGATATCGCAATAAAGCTCGCCACACCAGTTAAGAACAAAGCCTCTTTAAATCAACTGACCCGCAGAGAAAACGAAGTGTGCCAATTATTGGCGACAGGGCTAGATGTAAAATCGATTGCTGTTGAACTTGGGGTCAGTCATAAAACCGTACATGTGCACCGCGCCAATGCGATGGATAAACTTAATGTTAAAAACAACGTTGAGTTAGCCAAACTATTCACCCAAGAACAGTACTAATGCGCTCTTATCTGGCCACTTCCCTATGTGGGGTTTTTATGGCTGGCTGCGCATGGTTCTGCTTGTGGGTCATCGCATTCTATTTCATTAATGACCCTGAATTAGCCATTCTACTGTTTCCATTCTCGTTGCGACTGGGTATGACGTTGCACACTCGTACTCACTACTGGCCTGCGATTTATGTTGCGGAATGGGGGCTCGCGATTGCTTTAGCCCTATTACTCGATGAGCCACAGTGGTTAACCATATTAATTGCGAGTGGATTAAGTATTCCCGTTACTTTACTTGCTAAGCGGTACTACTTTGGTGACCAAAATCGTCACCTGTTAGTGATGGCGAGCTTGATCATGGTTACAGCATTGATCAACGTGGCTGTGATGAGCTCTCATGTTTCTGTTTTGTATATGGTGGGCTTAGTGAGTATCACTGGCGGGCTCATGCTCGTCCCTATGTGTTATTTGGTTTGGAATTACTTATTTCAAAACAAGTGGATCCCACTGAGCTCCCATTTAATCAATAAGGTTGTTGAGTTTAAAATACGTCACATTGCTTTATACAGTGTGTTGCTGGTGGCCAGTATTTTGATACAAACCAGTTTGCCTGATGAGCTAAGACGCTTCGCCCCATTTTGTATGGCGATACCTATCATCTTGTTGGCCGTCCGTTATGGGTGGCAAGGTGCTTTGCTAGCGACCCTGTTAAACAGTGTCGCTCTTATTGCAGCTCACAGTGGAACATCCAAACTCGAAATTACCGATTTACTTCTGTCACTTTCAGCTCAAACCATCACCGGCATATTGCTTGGTCTTGCGGTTCAGAAACAAAAAGATTTGAACTCAAAACTGCGAAGTGAACTCTCTCGAAACCAAAACCTTTCTCGTCAGTTAGTGACGGCAGAAGAATCGGTTCGCCGTGATATTGCTCGTGAGTTACATGATGAAATAGGTCAAAACATCACCGCAATTCGCACTCAAGCCAGCATTATTAAACGTGTAGATGCGGCTGAAATGAGCGTTCGCTGTGCGGGTACGATTGAATCATTGTCTTTGAATGTTTATGACACCACCAAACGCCTATTAACAAAACTAAGACCAAAAATGTTGGACGATCTTGACCTAAAAGATTCCGTTGAACAGCTTATACGGGAAATGGAGTTTTCGAATCACGGTGTTGATATCGAGTTAAATTGGCAAGGTGATTATTCATGTTTGAGTGACACGCTCAAGGTCACTATCTTCCGACTGTGCCAGGAATCCTTAAACAACGCCCATAAATATGCCAACGCGAGCGAGATTAGAATTGAACTGATTCTAGAGGAACAGGTTGATCTTCAAATCTCAGATAATGGCGTTGGTTTTACAGCGCAAGATCTCCTCAAAGGAATGGGTGTACGGGGCATGCAAGAGCGTGTTCAGGCGCTTGGCGGCAAGATGAGAATCAACGCTCACGGTTCCTCTTGTGGCACCAATATCAGCGTTACATTACCAAAAGTGTGAGGACGAATATGTTTGGATTTCTGCGCTCAACAACGTCAAATAGTCATGCTCTAACTGATGATGAGGTCAATCAGAGTTATCGTTACTGGCGTCTTCACATCATGTTAGGGATGTATGTTGGCTATGCTGGTTTTTACTTCACTCGTAAAACCTTCAATTATGCCGCACCGGCGATGATCACAGACCTTGGCTTAGACAAAGGCGATATAGGCCTGATTGGCACGCTCTTTTATCTCTCTTACGGCTTGTCCAAATTTATTTCGGGCACGATATCTGATCGCTCAAACCCGCGGTACTTTATGGGGTTTGGCTTAATCGCGACGGGTCTGATCAATATTGCTTTTGGCTTTTCTAGTTCTTTGGCGGCTTTTATCTCGCTTTGGGTGCTCAATGCATGGTTCCAAGGTTGGGGGTGGCCATCATGCTCTAAACTACTCACGACTTGGTATTCTCGTTCTGAAAGAGGGTTTCGCTGGGCAATTTGGAATACGGCGCATAACGTCGGCGGGGCATTAATTCCTATTCTTGTGGGCTATCTAACTCTCCAGTACAGTTGGCGGGCAGGGTTTATCTGGCCAGGCGTTATTGGCGTTTTTATTGGACTTATTGTCTGCTGGCGTTTACGTGATAAGCCCACCACTATGGGGCTTCCCACTGTGGGGAAATGGCGTAAGGATCACCTAGAGTTAGCACAAGAGAGTCATGGACAAGGGTTAAGTTACCGAGAAATATTGAAGACTTACGTGTTCAGCAACAAGTACATTTGGTTGCTCGCCTTTAGTTATGTACTGGTTTATATCGTAAGAACAGCCGTTAACGATTGGGGGAATTTGTATCTAACCGAAGAGCACGATTACAGTTTGATCAATGCGAATGCTGCTTTGTCTCTGTTTGAAATTGGTGGTTTTGTCGGTTCACTTGTTGCGGGATGGGGATCAGATAGATTGTTTGGTGGCAACCGTGGCCCGATGAATATTTTGTTTGCCATCGGCATATTTCTTTCAGTTTCTGCATTGTGGTTGATGCCATTAACCAACTTTGTGTTTCAAGCTGCTGGATTATTTTGTGTTGGCTTCTTTGTTTTTGGCCCTCAAATGCTCATCGGCATGGCTGCAGCGGAATGTTCGCATAAAGACTCTGCCGGAGCTGCAACTGGCTTCGTTGGTTTATTTGCTTACATGGGAGCAGCGCTGTCTGGTTATCCATTAGCGCTCGTTCTTGAAACCTATGGCTGGAGTGGTTTCTTTATTACTATTTCTACGTGTGCTGCCGTTATTGGGCTACTTCTACTGCCTTTCTTACAAGCACAATCCCCCCAGAAAAGCGCAGAAGTTCGGTCGGGTTTCTAACATTCTTTCTCAAATAAGATAGTTGCTATTGCTGCTTCTATTACAAGTAAGCAACTATCTTATTTTTACTGCATTTTATTCTCACAACATCCTATTTTCAGCGCTTTTTATACGTGATATTCAAATGTGATTCTTTTCACGCTTTTCATCTATATCTCCCGTTTCTAAGAATTTTTCCTATTGCGTCTAAGACCTCATCTCATGTGAGTTCTTACCCCTCTCTGTAGTCTTTCTAATCATTCACATTTTAGAAATATGCTCTCTTGAATTGTGCTCAGAGAGTTCACTACGGAAAACGCCATGTCACTCAGTCATCTCTCAGAACACTCATTTTTCCCAATGGTAAACACCATTCAAAACTATGCCTGGGGAAGTATTTCTTCGATACGTGAACTGTTTGGTTTTAAGAATGAGTCACAACAACCGCAAGCGGAAGTTTGGATGGGCGCTCATCCTAAAGGGTGTTCAATGGTGATGTTTGACCAGAATCCGCTGTCGTTATCTGAGCTCATTAATAAAGATAGGTCGGCATATCTGTCCGCAGACATCGCAAAAGAGTTTGGCGAATTGCCGTTCTTGTTAAAAATCTTAGCGGCAGATAAAGCGTTATCCATTCAGGTCCACCCGAGTAAAAAGCAAGCAGAAGACGGTTACGCTAAGGAAGAGCTAGCTGGTATCCCTTTAACAGCAGGGCATCGTAATTACAAAGACTCGAACCACAAACCTGAATTGGTTTACGCGATCACTGAATATCAAGCGATGAACGGGTTTAGAGAATATGAAGAGATCATGGCGTTATTCAAGCAATTGAGTTCTTTCGAGCTCGCAAACTTGGTAGAAGACTTTAGCAACAACCTCACCCCACAAGGCTTAGCAGCTTTTTTCTGTGCGCTATTAACGTTGAATGATCAGAAGAAATCTAACGCATTGGATGAGTTATTGGCCTATGCAAATGCTCATTTAGATCAGGCTGAATTTGCGTTAATCATCGATCTCAATGAGCAGTACCCAAATGACGTAGGTCTATTTTCAGTCCTGCTTTTAAATTTGATTACATTGAAGCCTGGCGAAGCCATGTACTTAAACGCAAATACCCCGCATGCCTACTTAAAAGGAACAGGGTTAGAGGTGATGGCTAATTCTGATAATGTGTTGCGTGCTGGGTTAACACCAAAACATATCGATGTGCCTGAACTGGTTAAGTGCACACGATTCGAACCAATATCGTTTAACAGTCTAATATTGCCGCCCTCTAAGGTTGGACGATGCGATAGCTATGAGATCCCCGTCAACGACTTCAATTTCAACATCATTCAATGCCCTGGAAATGAAGCAATAACGACGGATAGCGCTGAAATACTCATGGCGATAGATAGCGATCTAACTCTTACTAATGACCAAGGTGAAAGCTTAACGTTAACCAAAGGTGAGTCAGTGTTTATCCCTGCTTATATTGGCCATTATGTTGTGAGCAGTAAGGGACGAATAGCGAGAGCTTTTAATTAGACTGCGTAGCTGTATTCGAGCAGTACACTTTTGATTTGTTGATACGAAGACACAGTAGTTTCGTGTTTAAACGACAAAAAACCTCAACCCTTTAGGTTGAGGTTTTTTTGTGCTTGAGGAACGTAGGTGAGATGTGTTTTTTGAGTTTCTTCCTTATTTACGCTCAGATACTGACTTAGCCCTTATCCTACAACGCTTCCAATAAATTCAACTAATTAGTGGTTATATTATTGGTTTTCTTGATTTTTTTTCAAACAGAGAACTAGCGTAAGAATATTGGATCGATCTTTATCAGCGTGAGCGTTTTATTGATCTAAATCAATACTCAAAGTTGGTGGTTCTCGTTAAATACGGGAAAATAAAGAGGTTATGTAATATAGAGTGAATACATCAAGTTGTGCTTATATTGAAGTGAGCACACAACATATGGTGTATTTTAATATTTAAATAGGAGGTAAGAATGACTATGTTTGAGATATAAAAAAGCCTACACGAGGTAGGCTTTTTTATCTGTATCACGCACGTTGTAATAAGCAAAGTTTAGAGTCTTCTCCTACAAAGTCTTAAAACTTCTGGACAACAATTATGATGACTTGTTTCAAGGCGAATCATATCAAAGTCCACGCAAAAAACAATGTGCTCCATTTATATAAATAGAGAGTACAGTTTATGATGAATAAAGTTAATGTTTTGTTAGACGTAGCTGAGAGAGTATTAGTAATTCTAGACTTCTTAGTGTCTGAAGATTTTCAATTACCGACTGCCATCATTCAGCTTTTTGCTACATTAGCAGCGTAAATTTGTGGTAAACAGCCCATTAATGGGCTGTTTATGAAACGTTTTTGAAGGCAAAGGTATTCTCACTCGACTTAAACGATTTTAAGCGCGTGATGTTGAGTAAGTTGTTTGTGTAGCGAGTCTTTTAATGCCATACGTTCAACCTTGAGGTTGTGCATACTGTCGTCATCGATTGGGCTGCCAGAGATTTCTAGCTGACGGATGTCGTAGTCGAGTTGATGGTATTTCTGCATGTCTGCTTTGAATTTTTCGTCGTCGTGGTTGAGCTGAACAATGTCTAATTTAAGATCTGGGAAATCTAAGATAAAGGCATGGTTTTCATTGAGCATTGGCACTTCCTCTCTAGTCGGATTAGATTCAGTATAGAACCTATTTCTGAAGATAAATGTGTGCCTAAACACAAAGCGAGAACAGGATCAAAAAAGGGCATTGGCGTTCCATTATGGATTTGCTAATGCCCTTTGTCGTTTCAGTAACCTTGAGTATTACTGAGCTTTTCCAAAAGTACTTTATTCAAAACTGATTTTCTTTGACTTAAGCTACTTCGCTTGCTTGCCAGAACGTTGCTGTTCTTTGTGTGCTAGCTTTTCTTTCTTACGTTGATCGATAAGGTGAGCGGCTTCGCCACCTACGTGGGTTTCGCCACGTGCATTAGAAAGCTGAACTTGCTTTTCACGTTCACGGAAGCGAGCTTTCTGCTCGTCGCTGTGCTTATCAATACATTTAGGGCAGCTTACGCCTTTCTCAAAGTGCTCAGACGCTTTGTCTTCGTCTGTGATTGGCAGGCGACAAGCGTTACACACATCGTAACCGCTCTTTTCTAACTGGTGGTTTACCGCAACGCGGCCATCAAATACGTAGCAGTCGCCTTCCCACATGCTCTCTTCTTCAGGTACTTCTTCTAAGTACTTAAGAATGCCGCCTTCAAGGTGATAAACCTCATCAAAGCCTTGCTCTTTCATGTAGGCTGTTGATTTTTCACAGCGAATACCACCCGTACAGAACATCGCGACTTTTTTGTGTTTCTTAGGGTCGAGGTTTTCTTCAACGTACTGAGGGAACTCGCGGAACGTTTCCGTGTTCGGGTTTACTGCATTTTTGAATGTGCCGATGTCTACTTCGTAGTCGTTACGAGTATCAACCAAAATCACATCTGGATCAGAAATCAGCGCATTCCATTCGTTTGGTTTTACGTAAGTGCCGACAACGTGACGAGGGTCGATGCCCTCAATGCCCATGGTTACGATCTCTTTTTTGAGCTTAACCTTGGTGCGGTTGAATGGCTGTTCTTCGTTGAATGACTCTTTGTAAACAACATCTGCTAAGCGAGTATCTTGCTTGAACCATTGAAGAAGTGCATCGATAGATTCGCGCTTACCTGCAACAGTGCCGTTGATGCCTTCACTTGCAAGAAGCAAAGTACCGCGGATTTGGTTGGCTTCTAACACTTCAGTTAGCGGCTGGCGAATTTCTTGGTAATTATCAAGTGCTACAAATTTATACAGAGCACATACAACATATTGAGACATGGTTTTTCCTTTCTGCGAGCTGGAACGTAAATCCAGAGCGGTTGCCTGTTGTTCGTTATAAATGTCGATAGAACAATGGTGTGTTGCTATTAATGTATAACGGTAGGCTTATTAAAATCAGGCGCAGTATAACCAAGGCTATGTAGGACAAAAACCAACCAAAAGTAGGGCTATTTATCATTTTGAATTGTGTGGTTTTAGGCTTGCAAAGATGCGTGCTCATTGAGTGGGATGGATAGGTAAGAGAATTGCCACATGCAGGCCTGCCAAAGGGGAGTGGTTGGCAGGCTGCTAATTTATTGAATCGCTCAATCTTTTAAGACTCAATTACAGGTGAGTAGGTAGCGTAAACTCTTGTGTTTCAGTTGCTTCGTTGAGTCGATCTCTCGTTAAGCGCATTGGCGTTACGGGCATCCCATAGAAGTCGAACTTGTCACCTAAAACTTCTCCACCGAGTCCTTTTACGATATTGACAGTCGTGTCGCGCGCTTCGATATGGATTTCGTTAATGTCTTTCAACGCTTGAACTAATGAGTAACGAGCCAATGCTTTTCCTATGCCAAGGCCGCGGAATCGGTTGTCGACAACAAAGCGCCCCCAGTGCCATTCTCCATCGCTCTCCCATGCCGCTACGGCGCCCAAAACATATTCTCCTGAACGGGCCAACCACCATTTCTGAGGTATGTCAGGAGACAATGGAATGAGATGCTGTGGGATACTTTGTTCACCAGAAAAGGTATCTCTGATCAAACTGTCGATCTCAGTGCGATATACCGAAGTGCAAGCTTCGAGCTGAATTCTGGCTTTGTTGTGAGTGGCGTTTTTCTGAAAAGCGCTGAGTCGCAATGTTCTTAGTCCATCAATCACATTTTGGGTATCTTCTGGGCTCATCAAATTCAGCAATTGAGACAGTTCATTGTTGGCTGACTCATCGGCTTCTTCTAGTCTTTTCAATCCTTCAGCTTTGAGTGAAAAGTTCTTCTGACGTTTATCCGTCTCACTTAAAGATGGTTCGATATATTGCTTTTCAACCAGAGAGTTGAGCGTTCGACTAAGGGAGGCTTTTTCTACGCTGAGTTGTATGCTGAGTTCAGAAAAGGGAGTGATTCCATTCTTACGTAGGTAGGTAAGAAGGTGGACTTGTGTCAGTGATAATCCTGAGTTGAGGCAGTTCTTATCCAATAGCCCAAGCTCGCGAACGAGATAACGTAACTCGCTTCTGATCTGCATAACCGATGACATACTCACTCCTTAAAAATATACGTTGATAGTATCAACAGTAATGTTAAATACCGTTTGATGTCAATAATGTTGATACTATCAATGAAATTGCCATATTTTAGTCTTGATAGTTGAATTCAATACGTTGGTCATCTTCAAAGTCGTCCTGATCAAACGCATTCGACGTTAATAGGAGCAGCGATATGGATGCGGCAGTGATACGGTTTTCATGTTTTTCCTCTTTGATTGTTTCTGGTGCTTAAAAAGCTTTTATTTGGCGCTAAAAAAAGCGGCTCCAAATGGAACCGCTATATCTATCAGCATTGATGGTGAATTGGCGTGTTAGTTAGGTAGAACTAGGTTGATGTCATTCGCTTTGTTATGGTCGAACAAGCTAAAGAACGTATCCACAGATTGACTGTTGCCCTCGATGGTTGCGTTACTGACATCACCAGAGGCAAAATAACCCAGAACCTCTAACTTCTTGCCGCTTAACGTTGCATCTGCGCTTGGATCTTGCTCTAGAGAGAAAACAGCAATCTCGTTACGTACCGTGTAGTTCGCGACTTCTCCGGTGTCAGATACCTTAATGTTGATAGATAATTCTTTCCCTTGAGCACGGTCTGCGTTTAGGTTTACGCGCTCGGTTTCTAAGATTTTGGTGGTTGGTAGCACCTTCACAATGGCTGGGTTAGCAAAATCCCATGCCACAGAGCGGTCTAATGTACCGTCCAATTCTGCTGCGTTAGAAATCGCATAACCTCTCCAGTAAATGTTGGTTTGAGCATAACCCCACTCACGAAGTGCTTGCGCTTTTAGGTCACGCGCTTCCATGTTGTCAGGATCTGCATTGTTCACGTGAGTCAGCACTTCTGCCGCCCAGCCGTAGTTCTTCTCGGCATACGCGTCGCGAGCAATATCGATGACTTTATCTTCGCCGCCCATCGCATCAACGTAATCTTGAGCCATGTCTTTCACGCCCGGACGAGCAAGTTTGGTTGCATCACCGTCCCACCAGCCAAGATAGCCGTTGTAAATATTACGAACTGAGTGCGCCACTGTACCGTAGTATTCACCCAACCAAGGGTCGTTGGCTAAGTTCTCTGGCAGTACAACTTTTTCTGCCAACTCATCGCGCTTGATACCGCGGTTGATGTTGTAGATTGATTGGTCGTGTACAAATTGAATCGCATCACGGTAGTTGGTTATGCGCTCATTGATGAAGTCGTGTCCAACCCATGCTCGCATGTGAGAACCACTATAGGTATTCGATTTTTGTGCGTACTCCGATAGCGTATCAATGCCTTTGTACCACTCTTGCACATCACGATATTTGGTGCCGCGGAGTGTATACAAATTCGGGAATGTTTCGCCTTGGATCGTTTCGCTGCCGTGTACGTGTTTGAATTGTGGGAAGTAGATATCGACTTCATCGTCACCCGCATCGCCGTAAGCACCAAATACTTCCATATCAATACCAGAGACGGTAATTTTCAATGGCTCATCATTACTTACCAAGACATTAGGCATGAAGAAAGAGATAGGGCCAGCTGTAAATGTTGGGCCTAGGCCGAAGTGAGCAGGGCGACCTTTTTCCCCTTTAGGTAAGTAGACACTTGCGTAAGCCGTACGTTGAGTCAGGATTTTACCTGTTACGCCAACATCGTTCACAAGGTTAGGAATAAAGTTATCTGATGCGATGATTTTTACTTCGCCTGACTTAACCTGTTCTTCTGTTACGCCCCAACCAGCAGCACCAAAGGCGTGGTCTGGATGACGGTGGGTGTAAATTACCGCTTTAACAGGCAGTGTTGAAAATTGGTTGAATGCCTCCATTGACTCTTTAGCGGCGGTATCATTTTCACCAGGGTCAACAATGATAAGTCCATCATCACCGACTGCTACAAGGGTTGAAGCTAACTGGAAACCTGAGATTGAGTAGAGTTTTCCCGGAGCGATTTCTTGGATTTTTGGTGCCATCTGCTTTGCAAATTCAGTCATGGCAACAGGCATGTATTCAGAGCTCTCGGTGAATGCTCTGTTGTGTTCTGCGTCTTCCCAAACCACTTTTGCTAAGTGGCTTTGTACTGAGTCGTTAGTGAAGAACGTTGGATCAGAACTGCGCACTAAATTCTGGTCCATTGCGAACGCTGAGCTCGCTGTTGTGGTAAGAAGTGCGATGCATATTGACTGAGTTAAAAAGTTTGAAGCTTTCATTGGTGATTCTCTCTAAATTTACGGACTCGACCATTCGGCCCGTCGATGAGAGAGATGTTAAGGCTTAAGGTTTAATCAATCGATAGAGTGAAACTTAAACAATAATTAACTATTACTTAATTGTTTACTCCCTGTTGTGGTTTCAAGTGCATTCCTAAACCACTTATGTCCCGTATCATTATTTTGAGAATGATGCCAAGTCATGTAAATAGGGACAGGCTCGGCTTTAAACGGTAATTCAAAGATTTGATATTTTCCGCTACCTGCGACTTTGTTGGCTAATGAACGAGCATTAACACAAAGCCAGTCAGTACTTTGAGCCAAGACTAGTCCTGTTAGCCCTGATCCTGTTGTATAGGCGATCTTTCGAGTTGGTAGGCGTTCACAAGCAACAGAATTGAGCGTGTAGTTATCCATCCTTTGAGTCTGCCACAAAATATGATGTTCAAAGAAGAATTGCTCAACGGAAATACTGCCTTGAATACGTGGGTGATCGATACTCAGTGCCACCACAAGATCTTCTTGAAACAGTTTTAGATTATGGTATCCGTGTTCTTCTAATGGCACCGTAGACAAGATGATGTCGACCTTTCTTTGCCTAAGATCAGCTTGGCGGGACTGTTCATCAATATGTTCAATATCAGCTTGTATCGTGGAGTTTGGGGCGTGCAGTTCCCGGTATTTGGTCAGGTTAGGAAATACCAAGATATCAATGTCTTTGTGACTGGATATTCGAAATGTGCGACGACTTGTTAGAGCGTTAAAGTGTTGCCGTGACTTAGCTCCGTTGATTAGCAGGCTTAGCGGCTCTTGTACTTCAGCATGAAGCTCTACTGCAAAATTGGTTGGTGAGATACCTCTACCTTCACGCACGAATAATGGATCTTTGTATTGATCTCTTAGTCGATTGAGCGATTGACTGACGGCGGGGGCAGAGATCCCTAAAGCTTCTGCTGCGACGTTAACACTACGGGCCTTCATTACAGCATCAAATGTTTTTAATAGGTTTAGATCCATGTCTTTCGATCTCTAAAAGCTAACTGTTAAGTAATACTTAGCAGTTTAATTAGTAAATCGAAAGTAAATCTTATCAAAAGTAACGATGGGATATTCGGCGACCATGACTTCGAGCAACGCGAATAGAGGCGTATAAACTCCCCGAACAATAATACTTAAACCAATACTTTAGAATAGCTCGCTCTATCTATATCAATGATCTCTACAGTCAGAGAAGCATTTGATAGTGTAAGAGATAGTAATTGTTCCAAAATGGACTTGGAGAGCATCGCTTTATCGCTTTCGTTACGCCCTGATAAAATACGCACAGAGACATGCACGAAGTCTTCTTTTAGCTCACCGGTTTGGTAATGCTGGTAGGCAAGGCTGCGTACCTTGATGTCTTCCCCTATAGGTGAAAACAACTGAGATTCCATCGCGCCGAGAAACACTTTTTGATTGAGTTGCTGACCATCAATAGTCGATGAGTGTTCGATAATACAATGCGGCAAAATGATGTCCTTTCTATGTTTAGACGACCTAAAATTAAGGCCAATGTGACTCCCTTACTGAGAATAACATTGGCCTTTAATACTAAATCGTGACGGATTTATCGGTAACAAGCTGATCAGGCAATTGATAAATCAGCCAGTAGTGTCAGCGATTACGCTTGGTTAAGTACTTCCGCTAAGCGCTTTACCGCTTCGGTTAATTCTTCTGGGTTGGCGTTGGTGAAGTTCAAGCGCAGTGCTGCTTTTGCTTCGTCTGCTTTTGGATAGAATACTGGGCTTGGTACAACCGCGACACCATTCGAAAGCAGAGTTTTAGCCAGTTCAAAGGTGTCACACTCTGGGATTTCAACCCAAATGAACATCCCACCATCTACGGCTTTTAACACGCAATCTGCAGGCAGTTGTTTCTCTAGCTCTGAAAACAGCACTTCATAACGAGACTTGTACAGGGTGCGAATGTTTTCCATATGCACGCCAAAGTCTTCATGTTTTAGAAGACCAACCAGCAGTGCTTGCATTGGTACACTTGAGTGTAAGTCGGCGCCTTGTTTAACTTTGATTAGCGGCTCTAGGTAGCTGCGTTTACCTGTTACCGCACCAATACGTAAACCTGGCGATGCAATCTTAGAGAATGAACGAAGCACGATAGAGTTATCAGGGCAAAAAGAAGAAACCATTGGCAGCTCAGTACCTGTGAAGCGCAATTCGCGGTATGGCGCATCTTCAATGAATACCACGTCGTATTTGATACACAGTTCAGCCACTTTTTGACGAGTTTCTGTTGCCCAGCACACGCCGGTTGGGTTGTGGAAATCTGGCACGGCATAGAACATTTTTGGCGCTTGCTCGGCAAAACACGTCTCTAGCTCGTCTAGGTTAGGGCCAAATTCTGTTTGAGACACAGTTGCAATGTTTGCTTGAACTAAGCCAAACACTTGCATCGCACCCAAGTAGCTTGGCGCTTCCATCACAACCACATCACCCGGATCAACATAAGCACGCGCAATCAAATCCAAACCTTGCTGAGACCCTGTGCAGATCATTGCTGTGTGGGATTCTGGCAATTGGTAGCTTTGTGTTAAGTGTTCAAGCAAAGGGCCATAGCCAGCAGTTGAACCGTATTGGAAAACTTCCGGCATGTTCGCTAGGTTTTCTAACGTTGGCTTCATTAAATCGATAGGGAATGTTTTCTCGTCAGGTAATCCACCGGCCAATGAAATGACATTTGGATCGCTTGCGGCCGCGAGAATTTCTCGAATGTAAGAAGACTGAATCTGTTGCAGTGATTGTGCGATTTCCATGTGTTGTGTCTCGTCATTTTCGTTTTTATTTTATGGTTTGATATTACACGGCAATTGTAAAAACTGGCGTGTCCGTTTATGCTCTTAAACATGTCCATTTATGCTATTTGAACGATGTCACGACAACACATATCCCGAATCAATGATGTTCTGTTCCATATTCACCAAGACATCAGCCAACCTTTGTCGGCAAAAGCGCTCTCTGAAATTGCCGCTTATTCAGAACAACACTTTCATCGCACATTCAAAAGTGTGGTTGGGGAGTCATTGCATCAGTACATTCGACGTACTCGAATGGAGTATGCGGCGAATCAATTGATGTTTGATACCACGTCGTCAGTGGTAGAAATTGCGAGCAAATGTGGCTTTCACTCGGTGTCTTCGTTCAGCCGAGCATTTAAAGCGACCTTTAATATGTCGCCGGGAGAGTGGAGAAAACATGATCTGCAGATCGCAGAAAAACCGTATCTGAAAGATCCCGAAGTCGCAGCGGGTTATCAAAAAGTCGCGCAACAGACATTGCCGGAACCCAAAATTGTAGAGGTGTCAGATCGCATGGCGGCCTATGTCCGACATACTGGATATAACCGCTCTATTCGCAATGCATGGCTGATATTGAAAGCGTGGGCGAATTCTGAACAGCGTGATTTTTCGAGTCAGTTTGGCTTGCATCATTCCAACCCCGCTTGGGTCGAAATGGATCAGTGCCGCTATGTGGCGTGTATCGCGATTGATGAGCCAATTAAGTATCGCAGCGTGGTGAATCAGATGGTGATTCCTGGTGGGTTGCATGCTGTTTTCCGACTCAATGGTCGTTATGGTGAGCTGCTACCACAGATCAGTATGGTGTTAGAGAAGTGGTTGCCAACGTCAGGTTTTAAGCAGCGTTCGACGCCCGCTTATGTTCATTATCATCAGAATCACTTTCTCAACAGTGATGAAGTGTTTGAATTAGATTTCTATCTACCCGTGAGTTTTTACTGAGTCTCTATTAGCCCAACCAATGAGTTGAGTCTGTCATACGTATTGTTGTGTATTGTTGTGTTTTGTTGAGTGTGGTTTTGCTTATTTGTTGTGGTGAATATGCTTGCTAAATGACTGCATGTTCTCTTATGTTGGTCATGAAATGTATCTCAGTTTTGTTGATAGTTTACTCTAAGTAAATGATGACAACGTACGGATTAAACGATAGCATTCTTTTCTAATTGCAAATAGTTCTTAATATCACTCGCTAGCCAATATGACCATTACCCACAAAGATTATCTGAAAATCGCTTTCCCCTTCATCATAGCAACGGTGACGCAGCCTCTGCTTGGCGCCGTCGACACGGCTGTTATCGGGCAACTTGGTATTGCTGAACTGATTGGTGGTGTGGCGATCGGCACCATCATCATGAATACCATCTATTGGTTGTTTGGTTTTTTCCGTGTCAGTACGACAGGGCAAAGTGCGATGGCACTGGGTAAGGGCAATCGTTCTGATCTCGCGGGCAGCTTGATGCGTCCTTTTGTGCTTTCTGGTTTGGTCGGTTTGATTTTTATCTTGATACAACCGTTCATCTGGCAAGGCGCAATGTGGGTGATAGAGCCTGAAGCGAATGTGGCCGAGCACGCGCATATCTACTTCAGGATTTTGATTTATGGTGCGCCTTTTGTACTGCTCAATTATACCATTATTGGCTGGTTGATGGGGCAGGCGAAAGCCAAAGAAGTCCTTTACACACAAGTGTTTGGTAACGTGTTAAACATTGTCTTAGATGCGGTGTTCGTACTCTATTTCGACTTAGGTGTTGCGGGCGTGGCATACGCAAGTTTGATTGCACAAATCACTACCTTTGTGATTGGCATGACGCTGGTGATGAAGACTAGCAATATTTCGGTATCTGAGTTCCTGCAAGGCTCGAAGATGACCAAGAAAGACCTTTCGACAATCATCTCATCGAATACTGACCTGCTGTTACGCACGATATGTATCTTAGTGTTCTTCAACATGATGGCGCGTACTGGTTCTAAACTGGGTACTGATGTTCTGGCTGCTAACGCGATTCTGATGCAGGTGACCTTTATTGTTAGTTACATGTTTGATGGCATTGCTAACGCATCAAGTGTGTTTGCTGGCAAAGCGGTCGGCCAGAAAAATCCTTCAATGCTTGACCGTGTGTTAAGGCTCAACTTCCAGTGGACGGCCGGTTTTATTGCTGCGCTAACGTTGTTGACCTTGGTATTTAAAGACATGATTGTTTTCTTGTTTACCGATATTCCAGCGCTGGTTGCCTTGTATCAAGAGATGGCTCCGTGGCTGATTGTGTTCCCGCTGGTGGCAGGCTTTGGTTTAACGGTTTACGGCATCTTTACTGGAACAGGAACCACACGTCCGGTTAGGGACTCTAGCATCGCTACTTTAATGGTCTTCTTAGCGGTACAGGCGTTCACAATCGATATTTGGGGCAATCATGGTCTGTGGTTGGCGTTTACCTTGTTCTATCTTGGGCGTATTGCATTCCTATATCCGTTCATTTCTCAGATTAAACAGAAGTGCCTTCCAATAGAAGATGCATCGGTGGCTAATCACTAGCGAACTCGTATTGATTCATTATGAAAGCGCCTGACTATCGTTATACGATAAATTTAGAGGGCGCTTTTTTGTATCTAATGACTAATGAAAACCGGTCAATTAAATAGCAAATAAAATGCAATACGGTTCAATGTTCTCTTTTCATCATGTCAGCTAAATGATAGAGTTGTTATGTTATAACATCCACCAATGAGTACCTGTGTGAACGCCCCACTTTTGTCTGTTGATCAGCTAACGATCAAAACGTCTTCGAGAACACTTTTCCAAGATATCCATTTTGATGTATATCGAGGTGAGCTGTTGGCGGTCATGGGGCCATCAGGTATTGGTAAGTCGATGCTTTCGCGCGCGATTGCGGGGTTTCTGCCAGAAACCGTTGAGGTTGAAGGCTATATTTCTCTTTCTGGCGATGCCGTGTGTGGTTTACCTATATTGCAAAGAACTGCAGTACAACGACCTGCGGTTATCTTCCAAGATGCACTTCAAGCGTTAAACCCTCTTGTTTCAATTGAAGGCCAACTCAGCCTAGCATTGGCGGGGACTCGCACTAAGCTTAAATCACAAGACAAAACCAAACTCACCGAATTATTGGTTCAACTTGGTTTCCCTAATCCTGAAACCATCTTGCCGTTATACCCGAGCCAAATTTCTGGAGGGCAACGCCAACGGATTTGTATTGCGATTGGCTTGCTGAGTAACGCCGATCTTATCATCGCCGATGAGCCCACCAGCGCGTTAGACCCGGTGACAGAGCAAGAGATACTTACGCTGATTCGCGACAATGTTAAGCAGCGCCAAATCGGTGGCTTGTTGATTACTCATGATCTGCACAGTGCGTTAGCGTGCGACAAGTTATTAGTTATCGATGATGGTGGTGTGGTGGCTTATGGCGAGCCAAAACACGCACTTGAGTCGAGCTCTCACGCTTTCTGCTGTTCATTGAGAGACCTCATCGCATGAGCTCGACCTTATCATTAAATTCAGAAGTCTCGCCGCTAATGCCTGTGATTGATTTAGAAACACAAACTCCGATCGAGATTAAGTTTGAGAATGTCGGTGTTCACTATTACTCAATCCCAAGTTGGTTGGGTGGCAAGGCGTTCAAAGCGCTACAGAACATCGACCTTAATGTTGAAGACAAAAGTTTAGCCATTGTCGGACGTTCTGGTGCCGGTAAATCAACGCTGATTGAGCTGCTATTTGGCCTTAAAGCCCCAACTGTTGGCCGAATCAGCTTATTTGGTTATTCACTGCCTATTCGTGATAGTAAAGCGCAAGCAACAGTGTGTCGCCTTATCCAATTGGTGCCACAAGAGCCGCACACAAGCCTCAACCCTTACTATACCGTTCGACAGATCTTAGCCGAGCCGCTAAGTAATTTAGATGTTTCTGGCAATCATGAAAGCATCATTGAAGAGACGCTGTCGGATGTTGGCTTACCAGTCAGTCTGCTGTCACTCAAGCCAAATCAGCTTTCTACAGGCCAAGCTCAACGTGTGGCGATTGCTCGGGCTCTTGTCGTTAGACCTGCTGTGTTGGTGGCCGATGAGCCAACCAGCAGCCTTGATCCGGTGAATCGTCAAAAATTGTTGGATTTACTTAATTCATTGAAAAATAAGCGCGACATGCGCATCGTTCTGGTGACGCACGATCTAGGCGCAGCAAAAGCGCTTTGTGAAGAAATTCTGGTTCTTGATCAGGGCGAGATGGTGGAGCATGGACCAACACCTCAAGTGATGAGTATACCTGCTCATCCTGCGACTCAGTTGTTGATTCAATCTCAGCCACTTTCAAAATCTACTTGTTAACACAACCTTATTTATTACGAAATACAGTTTATTAACGAAATACAGCTTATTAACACAACACAGCTCACAGAGAAAAATAACTATGCGTTTTAATTCAATCAAACTGGCTTGCGCGCTTGCGTTAGCTCTGCCTTTGACGGGCTGTTTTGACTCTCAACCTGAGTCGAGCGATGCCGCGGTCAAATCGGAAATTCGTGTTGCAATGATGCAGCCGCCAAGAACGGGTTTATCACCACTGTCTGATGATGCGTTCAAACTGTCGCGTTGGAGCACGGCTGAAACACTGGTTAACTTGAGCCCAACTTCCCAAGCACTGCCGATGCTGGCAACCGATTGGAAACACGTTGATCCGCTAACTTGGCAATTCACGATTCGCCAAGGTGTTAAATTCCACGATGGCTCGACATTAACGGCAAACTCTGTAGTGAATTCTCTACAAAAAGCACTTGAAGCTGCCCCTAAGCCACGCATTTTAGATGGCATAGATTTAGAAGTGAAAGCGATGGATAACTACCGAGTAGAGATCAAAACCACCTTCGATGATCCTCTTTTACCTAGCCGTTTATCAAGCCCTCAGTTAGCCATTCTTGCAGCAAGTGCATACCAAGAAGATGGCCGTGTTATCCCAACTGGCGCAGGTACTGGCCCGTTTGAACTGACCGAGATTAACGGTCAAACAAGCGCAAAACTGAAACGATTCGATGGCTATTGGGGTCAAAAAGCGCAAGTTGAATCTGTGATTGCAGAATACGTACCTAATGGGTTTGCTCGTGCTGCGGCATTAAGAACGGGCACAGCGGATATTGTAGAAGCGGTGCCTGTTTCACAAATTGCGACCATTGATCCTAACCTGCTTTACGAAGTAGCAATGCCAAGAACTAACACGCTTTATCTGAACAACAAGTCAGGCGCGTTCAGTGATATTAACCTGCGTAAGGTAGCGGCGGCAGCGGTAGATCGAGAGCAAATCGTGAATACCGTTTATGAAAATCACGCGGACATCGCGCAAGGCCTGTTAGGTCCTGCTCTTGCTTGGGCTGAGCCAATTCGACCTGAAGGTCAGGCATTAGACAAAACGCTAAAAGCGAACGGTGAAAGCATTGTTATCGGTACCTTTACTGACCGTGCAGAGCTTCCTGAGGTTGCAGCGTTACTGAAACAGCAACTTGAAGCGGCAGGTTTCAAAGTTGAGTTGGATATCCGTGAATATGCTCAGATCGAGAACGATGCGCTATCCGGCAAATTCGATGCGTTTATCCTTTCTCGTGCAACGGTTCTCGATTCGGGTGACCCCGTGGCTTACATGATGAGTGACTTTGGTTGTAAGGGTTCATTCAATCTCGGTCAATTCTGTTCTCAAGAAGTAGACCAAGCTCTGACTCATGCAGATCTACAGACATTAGGTGAACTGCGTCAGCAAGCGATCATCGAAGCTGAGCAAAAAATCCTCAACGACTTTGCTGCTATTCCACTATTGCACGAACGTGTAATTCAAGGTGAAAGTGAGCGTGTAAGCAATGTAGTTCGTGATCCAAGCGAGCGTCGCTTAGTTGACCAAACTACACAGATCAAACAAGCGACACAGGCTAACTAAATAGATGCTATCTGCTGAGACTCTGCGTCGAACCTTATTTCTCTTGACGCCTTGGGTATCAAGAATCGCTTCACTGATTGTGGTGGTGATTCTTGTTGGTTTGATGCCTGACATTGCAGGCATCGACCCAAGCCAATCCATTCTGCGAGCGAGGGCGGGGCAACAACATTTGCTTACGCCTGAAGCTTTGGCGGCGGTACGCGCTGATCTTCAGCTTGACCGTTCGGCAAGCGAGCGACTGATTGACTGGATAGGAAGTGCCTTTTCTGGTGACCTAGGTAAATCCTGGATTGATGGCTCTTCGGTTGCATTAGGCATTCAAAAAACAGCGTCTACGTCTCTGTTTTTGATGTCTAGCGCACTTGTGATGACTTTCGTACTGTGCGGTGCAGGCTTGCTTGCTACCTTGCGCAGTTGGAAGAAGGGCAAACTAGGGCAGAGTTACAGCAGTTTAAGCACGGTATTAATATCCTTGCCAGAGTACGTGGTGGCCTCGGTATTGATACTGGTGTTCTCAATCTGGTTAGGTTGGCTACCACCGTATGGCTGGCAAGGTTGGCAAGACATTTGGCTACCGAGTCTAGCGCTCGCATTACCTGCCAGTGGCTTGTTTAGTCGCCTACTCAGAGACAGTTTACAGCGCGTTTTAAATGAACCTTGGGTGATCACTTGGCTCAGTGCCAACGTTCACTCCAACCAAATTATTCGCTTTGCGCTGAAAAGAGCGCTGAGCAGCCTGATCCCACAGATCGCGATGATCGTGATCGGTTTGACTGGTGGCGCGGTCGCGGTTGAGCTTATCTTTTCGATTCCCGGTATCGGTCGCATGATCTTAGGCGCAGCCAAGGCGCAAGATTTACCGATGCTGCAAGGCGGTCTGTTGGTATTGCTGTTGTTTTCAATTGCTGTGAGCAGCATGAGCTTGTTTATCCAACAGCTGATTCTGGGCCACAGCCTGAAAAGCGGTAAGCTCATCAGCAGCCACTCTTCGTTTCGTTTTACGCAAAGCCGTACCAAGCGTGCTGTTGCCTTCTCAATATTCTCATTCCTAATTGCTATTGTGGTTTGGGCTGCATTTCGCGACCCATACACCAGTCAATTTGCTCGTTTAGCGGATCCAAGTTGGCAAGCGCCATTGGGTGCGGATGGCATTGGCCGAGACCTGTTAGCGAGAATCGGTTCAGGCATGGTATCGACCTTCCAAGCCGGCATCTTGGCGACGTTTTTGAGCTTGGTGACAGGCATCATCATGGGGTTCAATACCCGCTTTAGCCAAGGCCTTATCGAGATAACTAAGGGTATCCCTTACATTATTGCAGGCTTGCTGGTTGCGGGTTTAACGGGCATGAACCCGAACAGCGCATTAATCGCGATTGTATTGGTATCTTGGGCGCCATTGGCGGCGCATTGTTCAAGCTTGATAGTGGAAGCGAAGGCTCAACCTTATACGCACCTCGCGCCTTTGTGGGGCACGAGCAAGCTCAGAATCTTCCGCTTCTATCTGCTTCCTTACGTGTTGCCACCGTTACTAAGGCACGCGATGTTGAGGCTGCCAGTGATTACATTGAGCCTGACCTCACTAAGCTTCATTGGCTTGGGAGCGAAGCCGCCTGCACCGGAGTGGGGTTTGATGATTGCAGAGAACCTGCCTTACATCGAGCGTGCACCATTGGCGGTTATGGGGCCAATTGTTGGGCTGATTTTATTAGGCGCTGCCATTAACATGATGTTTGATGATTAACAAAAAAGAACAGGTTGGTTAAGTTTTAGACGGGCTATTGGATTGAGTGTTCGATTTGCTCTTTATGTTGTAACCTTAGGCCTGCTTTGTATAAGCGCTTTTAGAGCTGCTCGAAAGTTAAACAGACCCTAGTTAAGTGTTAAGGATTCAACATGTATCTCGTTTTGTATTGCCACAATATTGGTATGACCGACTTTTCCTTTTTTGAAACAGAAGATTTTGACAAAGAAGAGGGCTATATCGTGCGAGGTAAGTGGCCGAACGAGAAAGCGTTTCGTGATTACTTAACCAAAGAGTTTGGTGACATGAGCGAATTTCAAGTGATCGACTTAATCGCCAAAGGCGCAGAAGCAGAACACTACTCGCCAGAAGAGTTGATGCGCTTAGCTTTGTAATATCTAGTTTAATAACGGTTAGCTCATCGGCATCGAGTTAAGTAGCATCTTTCGAACAAACGAATAAAGAAATGGCAGCCTGATTGGGCTGCCATTTTCGTTTTAGGTTTAAGCTAATTGCTCGACACCTCAAGTGGTCAAATTTGCGCTATTGCGCCACTTCATCCACCAAGTACAAGATTGACTGATACGGAATGCCACTGTGATGTGACAAACCGATCTCACAGGTTCGGCTGTTGCTGAATCCACGAGTGCAGTTGCTTGGTACTTGTTCTTTGAGTGGGTGTACCGCCGCTTCATTCAGCTCTGGAGTGGTAAAACCTTTATCACCTGCCCAGCCACAACATTGAATATGCTCTGGAACGATGACCTCTTCGGTACAGGCTTTAGCAAGGCTTAACATAGCGCCTTCCAAACCCATTCGACGAGAGCTACAAGTCACATGCAACATCACGGTTTCTTGCAGCGGCTCAAGTGTCAGATGTTCAAGCAAGTATTTGTTCACAAACCCTGTCGGCTCTAATACCTCTAACGGTTTGGTGAACTGTTCAATACTGCGTTTAGCACATGGGCTGGTATCCATTAATACTGGGTATTCACCTTGACGACTCGCTTGCCATAACACTTCTTCGAGTTGTTGTGCTTTAGATTGGGCTAAATCGGTCATGCCTTTGCTGTCGTAAGGCATGCCACAACATTGATCATCGAGCTTCTTCGGCAGTATTACCTCAAATCCGGCTTTGTTAAGCAAAGACATGGTCACTTCAGTAAGAGGACGTTGGTCGCCCGCATCGCTCTGTTGTCCCATGGTACGACTTGCACACGAAGGGAGGTAGACAACCTTCTTATGATTGCTTGAGGATTCTGCCGTTACGGGTGATGAGACGAGAGAATGGCTATTGGATTGCGGCATCTCAGGCATCCAAACGGGTGTCGCGCCTTTGGTCACTGAGCGCAGGCCGTTGGTGAGCTTGCCAACCGTGTTGGCGCCTAAAACTTTGCTCGCCACTTGGTTGGCTTTGAGGCCAGCCTTGGTCAGCTTGGTGGTGGTCGAGAAATGATCCGCTGTCCACTTCGCGATTGGCGTAAATTTCTCGTACTTGGCAATACGAAGTTTCTTAATCAAGTCGCCGGTGTTGATTCCCACTGGGCAACGCTCGGCACACAGGCCAGTTGCGGCGCAGGTATCGATACCTTGGTATTCAAAGGTTTTCTCTAGCTCACTTGCTTCTATCTCTTCACCTGCGGCACGGCGGCGTTGTAGCTCTCGGTACAGAACAATACGTTGGCGTGGCGATAGGGTTAAGGTACGAGACGGACAAACAGGCTCACAGAAGCCACATTCAATACAGCGGTCGATAAGGTCATCGGCAGCAGGCATTGGCTTCAAATTGGTGATGTGTGAATTCGGGTTGTCGTTGATAATCACGCCCGGGTTGAGCAGCCTTTCTGGATCAAACAGTGCTTTGATCTGTTGCATCAAGGCGTAGCCATCTTTACCCCATTCCAATTCGACATAAGGCGCCATATTACGGCCAGTGCCATGTTCTGCTTTCAGTGAGCCTTGGTATTTCACCGCGACCAGTTCGGCAACGTCATCCATGAAACCGCCGTAGCGATCGATTTCTGTTTGGCTGTCGAAGCCTTGAGTAAACACAAAGTGCAGGTTGCCTTCGAGGGCGTGACCAAAAATGATCGCTTCGCTGTACTCGTATTTATCGAACAACTCTTGCAGCTCTCGAATACCATTCGCTAGGTTTTCGACAGGGAAGGCTACGTCTTCGATGATAACGGTCGTGCCAACTTCACGTACTGCGCCAACCGCTGGGAACATGCCTTTTCGAATGCCCCACAAAGTCGCGACTGTCTTTGGATCGGAGGTGAAAGGGACCGATTCAACAATCGTGTATTCAGTCAATGCGTCCAAAATTGATTTACATTGTAAATCTAAGTCCTGCTGGGAGCTGGCGTGTGATTCCACCAAAATAGCCGCGGCTTCCAAGTCCAAACTTGGCATAAATGCAGGCATACCCGGTTTATCAGCTACTGAGCGCAGCGCTCTGCCATCCATCAATTCAACCGCAGCAACTGGCGTTTTTGATAGCGTAGTAACGGCTTTACTGGCTTGTTCGATGTCGGCAAACACCAACAGCGCCGAGGCTTTGTTCGGGTGTTCAATAACCGTGTTGTAGGTGATCTCTGCGATGAAGCCTAGCGTGCCTTCAGAGCCAATCATCAGGTGTTTGATGATCTCAATTGGGTCGTGGTAATCGACCAAGGCATTGAGCGCGTAGCCGGTGGTGTTTTTAAGGCGGTATTTGTGGCGGATTCTGTCTGCAAGTTCTTGGTTTGAAGCTGTCTGTTGATGTAATTCAACAATGCCTTCAAACAGTGCTTTGTGTGATTGCTTGAATGCCTCAACACTTGCGTTATCAGCCGTATCAAGCAGGGAGCCATCACTCAATACGATCTTCATGCTCTCGACGGTGCGATACGAGTTTTGCGCAGTACCACAACACATGCCGCTGGCGTTATTCGCCGCGATACCACCGATTTTACAAGTATTGATTGAGGCTGGATCAGGGCCGATTTTACGTTGGAAAGGAGCAAGGTATTTGTTGGCATCAGCACCAATCACACCGGGCTGAAGAATGATTTGATTGCCGTTATCGACGATCTCATGGCCACGCCAGTCGTCGGTCAGTGTGATGAGTACCGAGTCTGAAACGGCTTGCCCTGACAGGCTGGTGCCCGCGGCGCGAAAGGTAAAATGAATACCGAGTTCGCGACAGCTTTGAATGGTGAATATGACTTCGTCTAAGCTTTTCAGCCTTAGAACCATTTTCGGCACCAAGCGATAAAAACTCGCATCGGTGCCGTAAGCCAATCGCTTTGCCTCTTGAGTGACAATGCGTTCTGTTTCTATTTTTTGAGCCAGTATCGATTCAAGCTGCTGATAAGATTGTGCGTCTACTACTCGCTCATGGGATGTGTTTGTCTCCATCTTTGCTTCCTTGTGCTTCTTATTTGGCACTGATTGGGGCGTGTTGACCTTTCGTGGTTAAATTTTGTTCGAGATAAAAGCGTTTTAATCGCGGCGAGGGGGAAGTAGCCTAGTCACTCTAAGCAAATCCCCCTCAACAAAGAGTAAAACGCTTTTAGCCGAACCCTTCGGGCAGCGTTTTCTGGCCATTTCTACTACGTTATCGGCTTCTCATGTAGGCTAGCTACACATCGACGCCTCTGCCTTGTATAAATACCCAGAAACTCGCTGCAAAAATCAACTCGAAAGATCAACACGCCCTAGTTTTTATTTTATTTTCCAGTGCTTAAACGGTGTCACAACGGCAGTGGAATTGCTGTGACACCGATTGAACTTCAGTCTAAGTAGACCAAAGCATTAGTTTTAATCTGAACTTGAATCTAAATCAGAATCGTGGCGGCTTAATCTAGCCCTACCAAAGATTCACGAGTTAAGTTTTTGATTGTCTTGGCGCCTGTTAATGTCATGGCAACGCGCATCTCTTTGTCGTAAAGATCGAGCAGGTTCTCAACGCCTGCTTGTCCTTGTGCCGCTAACGCGTAAACGAAAGAGCGGCCAAGCAAGGTGCAGTCTGCGCCCATCGCCATCATACGAACTACATCTAAGCCAGTACGAATACCAGAGTCGACCAGAATCTTAGTGTCGCCTTTTACTGCATCTGCAATCGCAGGCAAGGCTTTAGCACTCGATAGAACGCCATCAAGCTGACGACCACCATGGTTTGAAACCACAATGCCGTCTGCGCCAAATCTTACGGCGTCTTTTGCATCTTCTTGATCAAGAATGCCTTTGATGACCATTGGGCCGTCCCAGAAATCACGGATCCACTCTAGGTCTTTCCACGAAATCGATGGGTCGAAGTTGTCACCTAACCAACCGATGTAATCTTCCAGTTTGGTTGGAGAGCCGCGGTAAGTCGAGATGTTACCAAGATCGTGTGGCTTACCTAGTAAACCTACATCAACGGCCCAACTAGGATGACGCATAGATTGAAATACGCGGCGTATTGCTGCATTTGGGCCACTCATTCCTGAGTGCATGTCACGGTAGCGAGCGCCTGGTACAGGCATATCAACCGTGAAAACCAGCGTTGTTACGCCTGCCGCTTTTGCACGTTCCAATACGTTCTTCATGAAGCCGCGATCTTTTAGCACGTAAAGCTGAAACCACATTGGGCGTTCGATCTTAGGTGCGACTTCTTCAATTGGGCACACCGACACGGTAGACATGGTAAAAGGAATCCCCTTGTTGTCAGCCGCTTTAGCCGCTTGTACTTCGCCACGTCGTGCGTACATACCGGTTAAGCCAACTGGCGCTAAGGCGATTGGCATTGCCAGCTTTTCGCCGAACAACTCGGTTTCCAAATTCAGATCTGACATGTCATTGAGGACACGTTGCTTGAGCGCGATCTCTGCAAGATCGGCGGTGTTGCGGCGTAGGGTATGTTCTCCGTAAGAACCGCCGTCAATGTAGTGAAAAAGAAACGGCGGTAATTTCGCTTTTGCTGCGGCGCGGTAATCAGTCGATGCGGATATGATCATAATTTCAGTCCTAAATTCTTGGGATGTTGCCCTTCTATGAGAGCTTGGCTTGGGCTGCTTTAATTCTTGAAAAAGTAAGTGTTGGCTCTTTCTTAAACGGTGAAGCGATTAACCGGTGAAGTAACTAATTGGTGAAGCAACTAGCCTATGAAGCAAATAAACAGTGAAACAATAAAATGGCGTTAATACCCGAGGGTGTTGATGTGTTTTAGTATCCATTCCGAAACTCACCAACTGTCTTATTAGACGGTGTTGCAGTCGGGGAATTGAGTATTAACGCCAAGTGCTTTTGTAACGACTTATGGATTTACATAAGTGCGTCTGTCATTTTGAAACCGTAGACAACTACTAGGCCAATGATTCCGGTCATCACCAAGTAGTAGAACGTTGGGATAATCGTTTTACGTAACGTTGCACCTTCACGTCCTAGTAAGCCTACGGTTGCCGATGCGGCGACCACGTTGTGAATCGCGATCATGTTACCTGCTGCAGCGCCCACCGCTTGTAGAGCGACAACCACCGCACTAGAAATAGACAGAGTTTGTGCTACTTCGAATTGGAACTGGCTGAACATCATGTTTGAAACTGTGTTAGATCCTGCAATGAAGGCACCTAACGCACCAATCGTTGCACTTAACGCTGGGAATGCGCCGCCGACTAGGTCAGCTGCAAAGTTAGCAGTTGTTACTGGCATACTCGCTAAATCAGAGCCGTTCACACCTGAGTTAATGAAGATACGGACCATTGGGATAGTGAACACCAATACAAAGCCGGCACCAATCAGTGTTTTGCTCGATTCCCCAAAGGCTTTAGCCAATGGTGCTGCGCTGCGTGATTGCATTAGAACAGCAACCAGTGCGACGAAGACCAAGATGCCGCCAGGTAGATACAGAGGTTGAATCGCTGTGCTTACGCCTGTCTCGCCAAGAATGTTGCTGAAAGAAAGGCTAACGCTCTTAAGTAGGCCTTTGAACTCAGGGCTCACACGGCTAGCAACTAGAGTGACAGCGAGCAGCACGTAAGGTGCCCACGCCATCGCCATGCTCATTTTTTTATGACCTTGCTTACTGTTTGAATGAGTGTCATCTAGATCGATTTTCAAAGAGCCTAGCCATTCTGCTGGCCACTTATCTTCGCTTTCAAAATCCCATTTTGATTTTGGTACTAGGAAGCCGCGTTTTGCTGCTGTTACAACAATTGCTAGGCCAACCAAACCACCAATCAGTGATGGGAATTCAGCGCCAAGGAAAACACCCGTTAGTGCGTAAGGAATGGTGAAAGCGGCACCTGCGAACAGTGCGAATGGTAGGATATCAAGACCTTCAGTCCAGCTTTTGTTTTTGCCGAAGAAGCGAGTCAGCATCATCGCCATCAATACAGGAATCATCACACCAACGCAGGCGTGGATGATTGCAACACTTGATGTGATCTGTTGTAGGTAAGCATCCCATGTTGAACCATTGGCAATCAGGCTTTCACCGATGTTGTGCGTATCTAAACCTTTGTTCACACCAACGATAATAGGTGTACCAACCGCGCCGAATGATACTGGCGTAGATTGAATCATCATGCCCATCAGAACCGCAGCTAACGCTGGGAAACCGATTGCAACGAGTAAAGGAGCGGCGATTGCAGCGGGTGTACCGAAGCCGGATGCGCCTTCAATGAATGAACCAAAACACCAAGCGATGATGATCGCTTGTACACGACGGTCTGCTGAGATATCAGTAAAACCGTTGCGGATGGTGGTGATAGCTCCGGTGTGTTTCAAAGTGTTTAATAAGAAGATGGCGCCAAACACAATCCAGAGAACCGACACGGTAATGCCGAAGCCTTGGAATACTGAAGCCAACACGCGAGTGCCAGACATGTCCCAAGCTAATAGGGCGATAGCAACGGTTAATGCAAATGCCACTGGCATCGCTTTTTTAGCTGGCCAGTTAAGGCCGACTAGCAGTATCGCTGCAACTACTATTGGCGAAAAGGCCAATAGAGCTAGTAGAGTTTCACTCATGGGTACTTCCTCGTACTTGTTTTCAAACGTTCATGTTTGAAGTGAATAACACGTTATTGGTTTTGTAGGTGTAATCTGAATCTCGAGGATTCAGTTGTTGTAATTAGAGTTGCTGTATTTGTAATCGATTTGATTCCAAAAGCTGTGTTTGTAATTGTTTTGTTAATTTGGCGTGAATTTACCCCTTTATTTTTTATTGATATAGGGAAATAATGAAAATAATTAATTCCAAAATTGGCATAATCAAATGCGAGCAGACGATTTGATCCTGTTTTCACAGGTCGTAGAACTGGGTAGCTTTAGTAAGGTGGCAGAACAAAATAACCTTACGAATTCGGTAGTTAGCAAAAGAATTGCGCGTCTGGAAGAAGAGATAGGCGTACAATTATTGTATCGAACGACGCGTAAATTGACCCTGACCGAGGCGGGTAAGGCAATGTTACATAGCGCCAAAAATGTGAAGCAGGCGGCTCAAGAGGCTATGGACGCAGTTTCAGGCTTTGGTGAAAATGTCAGTGGTCATATCAAAATGTCAGTGCCTACTATCTCGGGAGATTTGATTCTGGCAGACGCTGTTGCCGAGTTTTGTAATATGCACCCAGGTTTAACGGTCGATATGTCACTTAACAATCGCTTTGTCGACTTGGTTGATGATGGCCTTGATTTGGTCATTCGAACCGGTTACTTGGAAGACTCCAGCTTAATTGCCCGTCATATCTTGGATTCGCAATGGGTGGTGTGTGCTTCTCCGTCTTATATCGCCAAGAACGGCAAGCCGATGCAACCAAAGGACTTGGTTGTTCACAACTGCCTGCAATACGCCTATCAAACAACAGGTGCCAGTGAATGGCAGTTCCTGCATAGTAAAGACGGCTTTACTGATAACGATAAATACATCGTACGTGTTTCGGGCTCTTTTTCTACCGATAATGCGACAGCATTAAGAAAGGCGGCGTTGGGCGGTCATGGGGTCGCGTATGTGCCGCGCTGTCTTGTTTATCACGATATTCGTAACGGCCAGCTGGTGGATATCTTCCCTGATTTGGTCGGCAAGAAGCTCGGTATCTATGCGGTGTACCCGTTCACTCGTCAGCCACCTAACAAGATTAAGTTGTTGATTGAACACATCAGAACTCGCTATCTGACGATTTCACATTATTTTTAATAAGGATCACGATGAGCTATTCAAAAGAGTATCAATATCCAATCACCAACAAACAGATCGTCAGCGATGATTATTTTGATCAAATAGTTGAAGACCCTTATCGCTGGCTAGAAGATGATCGAAGTGATGAAACCGCACAGTGGGTGGCGAGCCAAAATGAAGTGACGTTCGATTATCTTGCTCAGATCCCGTATCGCGCAGAACTGAGAGAACGATTGGCGAAAGCGCAAGACTACAAAAAGAGTTCGCAGCCGTTTGTGCGAGGCGACTACACCTACTTCTATAAGAATGATGGCCTGCAGAATCACAGTATTCTTTATCGCCAGAAAGAAGGGCAACAAGAAGAGATTTTCTTAGATCCGAATACCTTCTCGGAAGATGGCACCACATCACTTGGCTCAGTGTCGTTTTCAAAAGATTACAGTTTAGTTGCGTACAGCATCTCCGAGGGCGGCAGCGACTGGCGCAAGATCTTTGTGATTGATGCCGAGACTAAACAGCAGCTTGAAGCCGAAATCACCGATGCGAAGTTCACCGGTATATCTTGGTTGGGTAATCGCGGCTTTTATTACTCTAGTTACGACAAGCCAGACGGCAGCCAGCTTTCTGCACGTACCGAACAGCACAAACTTTACTTCCATGAGTTGGGTACAGAGCAAGCCAGCGACAAAGTGATTTTTGGTGACAACAACACCGAGCAGCATCGCTATGTATCTGGCTACACCACCGAAGACGACCGCTACTTGATCATCCTAGGGCGAGAGTCGACATCGGGTAACAGACTGTTCTATATCGATTTAAATTCACCAGAACAATCGCTGAATACGCTGATTGACCATGTGGATAGCGATACTTACCTCATTGATAACCAAGACGAAGTCTTCATCTTATACACCAACCTCGATGCGCCAAACGGCAAGGTGGTGAGCTTTGATACTCGCGATGGGAAATGGCTCAAAATCATCCCTGAAAAGCCACAGCCGTTAGATATCAGTACGGGCGGTGGTTACTTGTTTGCTCACTACATGGTCGATGTGGTGTCCAAGATCGAGCAACTGGATTACCAAGGTAACCTAGTTCGTGAAATTCATTTGCCTGGGCTGGGAACGGCCAGTGGCTTGGGTGGAAAAAACGAACAAACCCAGCTTTATTACACCTTTACCAACTACGTTACGCCGCCAACGATTTTCTCTTTTGATGTTGAATCTGGCAGCTCTGAAATCTACCAACGATCTGAGTCTCCTTTTGAGTCGGATCAATTTGAGTCTAAACAAGTCTTCTATACCTCGAAGGATGGCACCAAGGTTCCGATGCTTATCTCTTATAAGAAGGGACTCGTGTTAGATGGCAATAACCCAACCATGCTGTATGCCTATGGTGGTTTCAATGTCAGCCTAACGCCTGCTTTCTCGGGCACGGTCGGCAGTTGGTTGGATCTGGGTGGTGTGTATGCGGTACCTAACCTGCGTGGCGGTGGTGAGTATGGTAAGGCGTGGCACAAAGCCGGAACTCAGCAACAGAAGCAGAACGTGTTTGATGACTTTATTGCGGCAGCGGAGTTCTTAATTGAAGAAAATTACACCTGCAGTGATAAGTTAGCGATCCGCGGCGGTTCTAATGGTGGTTTGTTGGTTGGCGCGTGTATGACGCAAAGGCCTGAGCTGTTCAAAGTGGCTCTGCCTGCGGTCGGTGTGTTGGACATGCTGCGTTACCACACCTTCACGTCTGGCGAAGGTTGGGCGTATGACTACGGCACATCTGCGCAGAATAAAGAGATGTTCGAATATCTCCTTGGTTATTCTCCGGTCCATAATGTAGAACGCGGCACGGACTATCCTGCCACATTAGTGACAACCGCTGATCACGATGACCGCGTAGTGCCCGCGCACTCTTATAAGTTCATTGCAGAGCTCCAAGACAAACATCAAGGTGTTTCACCTGTGATGATCCGCATTGATGTTAATGCCGGCCATGGTGCTGGTATGCCTTTGAGCAAGGCGATCGACTTAACAGCCGATATTTATGCCTTTACTTTGTTCAATATGGAAATCAATTCGTTGAATTGATTTTGGTGTTCTAGCCTCTAACGCTCAAATTAAGCCTCAAAATCTACCTTAGATTTTGAGGCTTTTCATATATATGAAAACCAATCAGATCAAGACCCTGTTCTCTTCCATTATCCCCACTCTTTTTCGTGATAGCCGCCACCAATACTGATGAAATGAAAGCGATTTCAAGGCTGAAATTTATTCTTTATTGTTTCTAATTGATTGATCTTAAATCAATAGTTTTACGCCTAAATATTCTAAAAGTTTCATGGCTTTGAAGCTGATTTGTCAATGTGAACAGCGACTAACTTTTCAAGCCTTTCATTGCTTAATATTTCCCTGTTCGATGAAAACTCAAAAAAATAATAGGGAATTACAATGCAAAAATTTAAGCTTTTGCCAATAACGGTCGCAGTGGCGGCATCGCTTGCTTCACTCTCTTCTTTTGCTGCTGATACTAATATCGAAGCATTAGAAAAACGAATCCAAGAGTTAGAATCTAAGGTTGTGGATATTGATTATGTCAACGATCAACAGCCCGCTGTCCTAACTGCAGAAACTAAGGTGCCAGATGGCATCGTCTTCTCTGGTTATGCTCGTTACGGCGCTCACTACAAAAGTGGTGATGAGCGTTACGTAGACATTGGTACAACAGGTCGCTCTGTCGGTCGTTTGGGTAACGAAGCCAACGGCGGTGAGGTTCAGCTAGCTAAGCTTTTTGAAGCTGACAATGGCGCTATCTGGGACATCGTATTCATGGCTGACCACTGGGAAGCAGACGCTTGGGCTGACGACGGCGGTCTGAGCATGAAGAAAATGTACGCAGGTGTAACTAATGTATTTGAAAGCCAACCAGAACTTTACATGTGGGCTGGTCGCGACTTCCATCAACGTCCGCAACAAGGTTTGAACGATTACTTCTGGATGACACACGATGGTCAAGGCGCAGGCTTTAACAACTTAGATTTCGGCGGCGCGAAGCTAGATATGGGCTTTGTTGGTCAAGTGAAAGGCGGCCTCGTAAATGACAATGGTCGATACGCAATTACTTCTAAGCTTCATTCAATTAATGCAGGTATCGGTCAACTAGATCTATATGCGAACTATGGTTTTGCTTCAGATGAAGCAGACTCAGACGTAGTGGGTGATCCAAAAGTCAGTGATGAAACTGCTTACCTAGTGGGTGCAACATTAGGTTTAGGCGATTCTAACCGATTAATAGTGAAATACGGTGACGGTGCAGATTCATCGGTTTATGACCTAAAAGGCGACTACCAAACTTTGTATGCAAGTGTTGAGGGTAGCTACGCGGCATCTGAACAGTTCATCATCGATTACTTAGTGTCTTACAAAGACAATTCTGGCTCAGACTTAGATCGTGAGAATACTGAATACGCGGGTATCGTTCGTCCACAGTACCAATGGGATGATGTTCATTCTACTTGGTTAGAAGCGGGCTACGGTATGGTGGATTACGATGACGACGGTGAAGAGAACGCATGGAAAGTAACGCTGTCTCAAAACGTTTCTCTAGGTGGCTTACCTTGGAGCCGTCCAATGCTGCGCTTCTACACAACTGTGGGTGATGTAGAAACGAAAGGTAACACAGTGAAGACAACCAATGTTGATACATTGTCGTTTGGCGCAATGTTTGAAGCTTGGTGGTAATCACAAGATAGAAACAGCAGCTCTTTGAATTAGGCATATTTTCAAAGAGCCCTACTTTCGAATATCCATGCTTATTAAGATCATACGTTGAAATACCTATGCTTTTAAAGAGTAAGCAATACTGTCCATTTAGCCCTAAAGGCAGATTGATTAGGGCACGTTTCAATTAACTCCATTCTTGGGCACATTTTTTGTGCCCTTTTTTTCGCCACTAGATCAAGGAATAACTATGAGACTTTCTTCCATCGTGTCTAGAGTTTATTTAGGTTTCTTCACGCTGATAGTGATCATGCTTGGTAGCGCATGGTTGAGTATTAACAGCAACAAGAACATAACCTCACACATCGAAACCATCACTCAACAAGCTACCCCTTTAATGCTCCAATCTTCCACGCTTACCATCCGTTTTTTGGATATTAACCGAAGTTCAATTCCTTATTTATCAGCGGATTATATTGACGAGCTAGAGCCACTAAAACAAGCCGTTGTGAATAACACCGAGCATTATCAGCAACAATTAAATTGGTTTGAAGGCAAAGCTAAGGCAGGGTCGCCACTTGAATCCATACTCGAGAATATTGATGAAACGGGTGTTGCCACCATTGATAAGATAGAGCAGGTATTAGAGCTTTACGTTTCTTATCTGGATACTAAAGATCTCGGTTCTATGGAGCAGGCACAATTTCAATCGGTAGTGAATCAACTTAACAATACCTTGGTGAATCAATTGGCGAGCGCGAGCTCAGATGAAATGCAAAAATCGGTTGAAGCATTACTGGTTCAATTGAGTTTGATTGCTGCGGAAGCGAATGAGGCTTTTTCGCTACAAACATCATCAGAGGTTCGTAGTATCGAACGTCGCCTACAAAGTCGTAAAGAGCGATTTGAAGAAGCGGCCACTGATTTGGAGGCGTTAAATCCCGCTTTGATGCGACGTAGTAAACAGTCTTTGTCGTTACTTGCCTCGCATGCCTTTTCTAAACAAGGCTCGATTTCAACTCATATGGAAACCGTAAAGTTAAATGAGGCTATCGCACAGCAGAGAGTGGAGGTTGAACAACTCATAGATGTGCAGTTAATTCATTTCGATGAGCTTTCCTTGTACGCAGAAAATACCGCGACACGTTTATATCAAGAGTCGATGGAATCGTCTCATCAAGCCCTATTGATGCAAGCCATCATCTCGGCAGCATCGGTTTTCATTGCTCTATTGATAGGGTTGAACATTGCGAAAGGGATCCGTAAGCCAAGTAAACTCGTGCAAAGTGCGTTAGACCAAGTTGCGAACAAAGACCTGAGTTCTAAGATTGAGTATCGATCCAATAATGAATTTGGCTCGGTTAGCGACAAAGTTAACTTGGTGATCAGCCATCTAACACAAATGATTGAGAACATGCGCCAATCATCCATGCATTTGCAACAGGCTTCTCTGGAGAATCAAAGCACCAGCAGTTCACTGCGTGAAGCGATGCAAGACCAAACCAATCAAACGGTTATGGTGGCAACTGCGATGGAACAGATAGAATGTTCCGTGACGGAAATCACTCAAGCGGCCAACCAAACACTGACGTTGGTCACCGAGGCAGTTTCAAGCTCAAGTGATGGTCAAAAGACTATGGATAAAAGTGTCGAGATGATGGGAGGCCTGGAAAGTAAGTTGGCGGAATCGACGGTGACCATTGCTCAGCTTGAAAAAGAGAGTGCCAGCATTGGTTCGATTCTCGATGTGATATCGGGTATCTCAGAACAAACAAATTTATTGGCACTCAACGCAGCCATTGAAGCGGCACGAGCTGGGGAGCAAGGAAGGGGTTTTTCTGTGGTTGCTGATGAAGTTCGAGTATTGGCGGCTAAAACCAATGCATCAACTCAAGAGATCCACCATAAAATTGAACAACTGCAAACCAGCTCTAAGTTGGCGGTTGAGCAAATCAACCAATGTGTGGAGGGGATGATTCAATGCGTAGAACAGACCGGAGAGGTCAATCACTCGATTTCAACGGTGTTTGATCTTCTCAATGAAGTGGAGCAACGAAGTCATCAAATCGCGACAGCAACCACAGAGCATCAGGTTGTGGCTTCTCAGGTCACGCAAAATATCAGCCAAATACATATGCTGGCAGAAGCGAACTCCGAGCGTTCTCAGGTGCTTTTCTCACATGGTCAGCAGCTAGAAGTAATGTCACAAGAGCAGTTCTCGTTAACGCAGGAATTTAAGTTAGCAGAGCATCCAAATAGTAAGGATTAGATACGGCATCGAAATAGCAGGGATTAGACACAACATCGAGTTTTTCATGACTTAACGCCCGGCCTTGCGCTGGGTGTTTTTGTCTCTGGGATGCTCGACTTAAAAAGGAGTGAAATGTTCTCATACAATTTCGTATTGCCGTTGAAATAATAAGGTCAATTTTATCCCGTATATTGCCGTCAATTGTGGGCTCAGCACGAAATAGCCCTTTACCAAAATAGGGGCATTAGACGTACTTGTTTGATCTGATGGATGAATAACAAAACGTCGTTCTGATAATATAAACAATAATCTCATGAAACAGTTTCATGGCGTGAAGGGAATCTGTAAGCGCTTTCAAGATTTCCATATTCAGCCTTTTTACCTCCAAGTTTAGTGTGATGGTACTCACTTCAACCAAAGCGCCTTTCTTTAATAATCGTTTTGAAAGCGGTTACAAGCTAATGAAGTATCGAGGTTCGAGTGGCAACAATTAAACACGTATCAGAACATGCAGGTGTATCTCAGGCGACAGTGTCTAGAGTCATTAATGGCACCAGTAGAGTCAGTCATGACAAGAAGCTAAAGGTAGAAAAAGCGATCAAAGAGTTAGGCTATCGCCCGAATTCTATCGCTCAAGCTTTGGCGTCAAGTCGTACTGGTAGTGTGGGTGTTGTTGTTCCAGAACTTGGTGGCTCGTTCTACTCAGGCATTTTGCATAGCATCGAAGAGAACTTACGCCGCTTTGGTTACCACGCTGTTGTTGCTGCGGGTTCAAACACTGAACAAGGGCAGCGCGAGTCTGTGGAGTTTTTGTTGGGGCGTCGTGTAGATGCTTTGATTCTTCATACTCAACTGCTGAGTGATGACTATTTAATTGAATTGGAAGAACAGGGGACCCCTGTGGTTTTAATTAACCGCTTCATCCCAGAAATGGCGATGAGTTGCATTGATATTGATAACGAAGTCGGGGGGCTACTCGCTACCCAATATCTTTTGCAAAAGGGACATACAGATATCGCGTGTATTACCGGGCCTTTAGATAAAGCAGATGCTAGGGGGCGTTTGCAAGGTTATCGAAAGGCTTTGGAAGAAGCCGGTGTGCCATACGATGAAGCCTTAGTCTCTGAAGCGGGATTTACCGAGGAGACGGGTATCAGTGCAATGAAAAAGCTGATTAATCGTAAGTGTCATTTCACAGCAGTTTTTGCTTCGAATGATCATATGGCTTTTGGCGCATTCGAAGTTCTACATCAAGAAGGATTGTCTGTTCCGAAGGACGTCTCATTGGTGGGCTTTGATAACACCATCTTCGCGCGCTATCTGACCCCTAGTTTGACCACCATTAATTTCCCCATTGAAGAGATGAGCATTGAAGCAGTGCAGCTCACTCTACAAAAGCTAAAAAAAATAAAACATGACGTGAACTTTAAATTGCTGCCGACGTTGGTCACTAGAAACTCGGTATCGGATTTACCAGTTACCCTATAAAAATATTAAGGATAGAACATGAAATTTAAGACCTTAGCGCTTTCATGCGCGGTTGCTTTAGGATTAGGTACAACGGCACATGCTGCTGATAAAGAAATTCGTTTTGACGGTTTCCCTGATTTTGATAGCAGCCTAAAGGTATTGCTGCCTGATTTCGAAAAGGAAACGGGGATCAAAGTCGATTATCTAATGAATAACCACGGTGACCACCACACTAAGCTAACCACTAACTTGGCAACAGGATCTGGCGCGGGTGATGTGATCGTTGTAGATGTAGAAAAAATCGGTCCATTCGTGGGTTCTGGTGGCCTAGTTAACTTATCTGAAAACTACGGTGCAGATAAGTACGAAGAACGATTCGCACCTTACGCATGGGCACAAGGCAAAGGCGCTGATGGCAACATGTACGGTATTCCTGTGGATCTAGGTCCTGGTGTTATGTACTACCGCACTGATGTATTCGAAAAAGCAGGCATTGATGTAGAAGAAGCAATCAAAGATTGGGATTCATACATTGCTGCTGGTGAAAAACTGAAAGAGCAAAACGTACAACTTATCGCTTCAGCGGCAGACGTTGCACAAGCGATTATCTTTACGACTGTTCCTGAAGGTGAAGGTCTTTACTTCGATAAAGATGGCAACCCAGTTGTGACATCAGAACGTTTCGTTCACGCTTTTGAAGTAGCGAAAGAGATTCGTGACAAAGGTTTAGATGGCCAAATTCTGGCTTGGTCTAACGAATGGTACGAAGGTTTCCGTAACGGCACTTTTGCAACTCAACTTTCTGGCGCATGGTTACTTGGTCACCTAAACAACTGGATTGCTCCTGAAACTAAAGGTAAGTGGGCAGTAGAAAACCTACCTGATGGTATCTACGGCAGCTGGGGCGGTTCATTCCTTTCAATTCCAACTCAATCAGACAACCCAGATGAAGCTTGGGCTCTTATTGAATACATGACGACTGATCGTGAAGTACAGCTTAAGCACTTCGAAACGATTGCTGCATTCCCTGCAAACGTAACGACGTATGACGATGAGTTATTCCAAGAAGAGATGGAGTTCTTAGGTGGACAAAAAGCACGTCTTATCTTTGCTGAAGTAGCACAGAACATTAAGCCTGTATCTCCAGCTCAAGGCGACCACGTTGCACGTTCTATTATTTTAGAGAACGCGTTGATGGAAGTGCTTGATGAAGGTAAAGACATTAAGACAGCGCTTAAAGAAGCGGAACGTCTAATCAAGCGTCGTACCCGTAATCTTTAATTTGTTATTTTTTTAAGTAAGTGAGGAAGCGTGGATAACGCGCTTCCTTTTCTAAGAGGTCGTTACTATGAATCATACAGCGAGCACAACGATAGAACCTTCGGAGCAAAGCCTTTTTTCTCGCCTAAATTTGAAAGCGCTTTCACCGTATGGATTTCTTCTGCCGTTTCTGATCATTTTTTCTGTATTTGGGATCTTCCCGCTGTTGTTCTCTGTTTACCTGTCGTTCCACGAATGGAACCCGGTAAGAGGCATGGATGCGATGGAGTTCGTTGGTTTTGAGAACTATTACATTGCATTGACTGACCCATGGTTATGGCGTTCGTTGAAGAACACATTGTGGCTAGCGGTTACATCAGGCGTGGCTCAACACTTGGTTGCTATTCCAGTCGCTTACATGTTGGTTTCAATGGGTGACCGTATGCGTCACTGGCTAACATCGGCATACTTTCTACCGTTTATTACATCAACGGTCGCAGCGTCACTGATTTTCTTCAATATGTATTCTCCTAACTCAGGAATTATTAACCAAACGCTAATGGCATTGGCTGATAGCACCTTGTTTGGTTGGGCATTCGCTTGGGTTAATGATTTTCAACCGATTCGCTGGTTAGACGATGCCACAATGGTGAAACCGTCTATCGCAATCATGGTTTTCTGGAAATACACCGGTTTCAACATTGTTCTGTACACCACAGGTTTGATGACTATTCCTAAAGACATTTTAGAAGCAGCTCGTATGGATGGTGCTAATGCCTTCCACCGCTTCTGGAACATCTCACTACCCATGATTCGCCCGTTTATTTTCTTTGCTATCACGATGACCATCATTGGCAACTTACAGATGTTTGAAGAACCGTTCGTCTTAACTCGTGGTACGGGTGGTACGGGTCAATCTGGTTTAACTATTTCGATGTACCTATACAAAGTCGGTTGGGAATGGTTAGAAATGGGCACAGCATCTGCTATCTCGTGGTTACTGTTTGCACTTATCGCGACTTGTACATTGGTTCAATTTTTACTCTTCGGTAAAAAAGGTTTAGGGGAACATTAAGATGTCGACATCAATTAAGACAAATACCTCACCACTAAGTGGCCTAATGCCAAGCGAACGCACCATGTACATCATGACTAAGATCTTGATGGTTATGCTCGGCATATTACTGGTTGTTTCAGCGATTATTACGGTATTCCCGTTCGTGTGGTCAGCACTGCTTTCAACACGCGATCGCTCGGAAATCTTTGGCTCGGGCATTAGCTTTGCCATTGGCGATAGCTTAGCGGTTAACTACGCAAAATTGCTGGAAATCATGCCGTTTTGGAAAGCGATGTTTAACTCTATTTACGTGGCTTTCTTAGGTACAACCATCTCTCTGCTGTTTTGTAGCATGGGTGGCTACGCGTTTGCTGTATTTAAGTTCCGCGGTAAGAACGTGTTGTTCGGCATGCTGGTTGGCTCGATGGCGATTCCGCCAGTGCTTAGCTTGATTCCGTACTTCATGATCGTGAAATTCCTAGGTTTGTTAGACAACCATATGGCGGTGTGGCTGCCGTTCACAACGACACCATTTGGTATCTTCCTGATGCGTCAGCACGTGATTGCATCGATTCCTAAAGAGCTATTGGAAGCCGCAAAACTGGATGGTGCTGGTGAGTTTAGAACGTACTGGAGTGTGGTACTTCCGTTGATGAAGCCTGCATTAGCAACGCTTGCCATTGTTCAGTTCGTTTTCTTCTGGAACATGTTTATGCAGCCTCTTGTGGTACTGAACAACCCTGACAACTATGTCATTACACAAGCACTACGAAGCGTGCAAGGTATACCGAATACGCCATGGGGCGCGGTAATGCTAGGTACCACAATTTCAATTTTACCTCTCGTTATTACTTACCTGTTTGCATCGAAACAGATGATCAGTGGTTTAACGTCCGGCGCAGTCAAAGGTTAGGTTTAAGGGTTATAACAATGAATAAATTTCAACTTCCAAGTGATTCAAAGTTACGCAGTAAGGAATTTGTATTCGGTGTCGCGACATCTTCATACCAAATTGAAGGCGGCGCAGCAGAAGGCGGTCGTACACCGTCTATCTGGGACACGTTCTGCAATAAGCCGGGTAAGGTTGATAACGGAGATAATGGTGACGTGGCGTGTGACCACTACCACTTATGGAAACAAGATATCGAGATGATTCAAGGCTTAGGTGTTGATGCTTACCGCCTGTCGATTGCGTGGTCACGTATCCTGCCACAAGACGGCGTTGTAAATCAGCAAGGCCTTGAGTTCTACGGTCAGATTATTGATGAGTGTCATGCTCGCGGCATGAAAGTGTATGTCACGCTTTATCACTGGGATCTACCGCAATACCTTGAAGACAAAGGCGGCTGGCTAAATCGCGAAACGTCGTACAAATTTGCAGAATACGCAGAAGTGGTTAGCCACTATTTCGGTGACAACATTGATGTGTACACCACGCTAAATGAACCGTTTGTATCAGCGTTCCTCGGTTATCGTTGGGGCGAGCACGCGCCTGGTATCAAGGGCGAAAAAGAGGGCTACTTAGCGTCGCATCACTTGATGTTAGGTCATGGTTTGGCGATGCCGATTCTTCGCAAGAATGCACCAAACGCTAAGCACGGTGTTGTATTTAACGCGACACCGGCTTACCCGTTAACTCCGCAAGACCAAGGTGCTGCAGATTACTGTGAAGCGGAAAATTTTCACTGGTTTATTGACCCAGTATTGAAAGGTGAATATCCGCAGTTGGTGGTTGAACGCCAAGCGATGAACATGCCTATGATTCTTGAAGGTGACTTAGACATCATCAGTGCACCGGTGGACTACATCGGCATCAACTACTACACCCGTAATGTGGCTCGTTTCAATGAAAACGGTGACATTGAGTCTGTAAAACAAACTGAAGCAGAACATACCTACATTGGTTGGGAAATGTACTCGCAAGGTTTAACTGATTTGTTGGTAAGACTGGATGCTCGTTACGAAAACATGCCGCCTATCTACATCACAGAGAACGGCGCAGCGGGCGATGACCAATGCGTTGATGGTCGAGTAAATGACGAACAGCGTGTTCGCTATTTCCAAACTCACTTAGAAGCCGTACATAACGCAGTAGAAGCTGGCGTAAAAGTCGATGGTTACTTTGCGTGGAGCCTAATGGACAACTTTGAATGGGCGTTCGGCTACTGCCAACGTTTCGGCATTGTCCACGTTGATTACCAAACCCAAAAAAGAACATTAAAACAGAGTGCTATCGCATACCAAAATATGCTTCTAGAGCGCGCTGAGGAGAACAAGTAATGGCTAAAGTTGAATTTAAGAACATCAAAAAATCATTTGGCGACGTTGAAGTTGTAAAAGAGTTTGATTTTACGGTTGAAGACGGTGAGTTCGTTGTTTTCCTTGGTCCATCAGGCTGCGGTAAATCGACAACGCTACGTATGCTTGCTGGCCTAGAGAGCATCAGCTCTGGCGACATCGTAGTTGGCGGCAAAGTGATGAACAAAGTCGACGCGAAAGACCGTGATTTGGCGATGGTATTCCAAAGCTACGCACTGTACCCACACATGACAGTGTACGAAAACATCGCATTTGCTCTAAAGCTGAAAGGCATGCCTAAAGCTGAAATCGACGTAGAAGTGCTGAAAGCAGCGAAAATGCTAGAGCTTGATCCGTTACTAAGCCGTAAGCCGAAAGAGCTTTCAGGTGGTCAGCGTCAGCGTGTTGCGATGGGCCGTGCGATGGTTCGTACGCCTAAAGTATTCTTGTTCGATGAGCCGTTATCTAACCTTGATGCAAAACTTCGTGGTGTGATGCGTGAAGAGATCAAACACCTGCACCGTGAACTAAAAACGACCACGATTTACGTAACGCACGATCAGATTGAAGCGATGACACTGGCGGATCGTATCGTGATTCTGAAAGACGGTTATGTGGCACAAGTCGGTACGCCAACTGAGGTGTTCCAACGCCCTGCGAACAAGTTTGTCGCGCAATTCATTGGTAACCCGTCAATGAATATGCTGGAAGCGAAACTGACTGAGACTGAAGGCGAGTACTTCGTTGAAATTGGCGATGTTCATATCCCACTGCCTGAGCGCTTTAAGTCTCTGGCGTCTAAGAACCTAGCGCTGCACTTTGGTGTTCGTCCAACAGACATTCACCTACGTGCCGAGCAAGTGGACCACGATCGCGTGCTGCCATTCCCTGTGAAAATCAAAGACAAGGAACTACTGGGTGCAAGCATTCTTCTGAAAACAGAAATCGGTGGTCAGCCGTTAATGGTTGAAACTCAAGCGGCTGAAGTAGACGTGAAAGAACTGACACTTTACTTGGACTTGGATGCATTCCACCTGTTTGACGCGCTAAGTGAAAACTCACTAGCGAGCTAATTCGTTAAATAAAGCGAGTTCGAGAAAGCAGATTCAAATGGCTCAGTCAGCCATCGAGCTGATATCAACCAACTTACGACAAATTGTTTTGGCTCCTCCTGATTTGGGAGGGGCTGGGGATAGTGATGATGAAATTCGGATATTTTGACGATAAAAACAAAGAATACGTAGCAACCACACCGTGTACACCGATCAAATGGTGTAACTATGTGGGCACATTAGATTTCGGTGGCATTGTAGATAGCAACGGCGGCGTGTTGTTGTGTAAAGGCGATCCGGCACTCAACCGCATCACCAAGTACATTGCTCAACTGCCAAACTCTGATTTCAAAGGCTCGACCTTATACCTTAAGGTGCGTGATCAAGCGGGTAATGTAGAAGTGTTTTCTCCTTTCTACACACCAACTCTGAAGCCATTGGATAAGTTTGAAAACCACACGGGTTTGTCTTACACCACCATTATTGCGGAAGCATTCGGTGTGCGCTGTGAAGCGACGTTCTTTGTGCCAAAAGCTGACCAAGTACTGTTGCAAGACATCAAAGTCACCAACATTTCAGACAAAGCGCTGCACGTTGATGTGGTACCTGTGTATGAGTTCACTCACTTTGATGCACTTAAGCAACTGTTAAACGCAGACTGGGTTCCACAAACTATGACGCTTAAAGCGCATCAGCAAGAGTCTGGTCATACCGTGCTTGAGCAATACGCTTTCATGAAGCGTGATTACGCGGTGAACCTGATGACAGCGGATCGCCCTGCGACTTCTTTTGACGGTGATCGCCAGTCGTTTTTAGGTAATTTGGGATACGGTACATGGGCAGCGCCAGAAGCGCTAAACAATGATGAGCTGGGTAATACTGAGTGCTTGCGTGGCGATAACATTGGCGCACTAAATCTGCGCTTGGGTTGGTTATCACCAGAGCAGACAGAACGTACGATTGTACAAATCGCACAAGAAGAGAGTGTTGAAGCGGCGCTGCCATTATTGGCTAAATACCGCGACCATTCTGTTGTCGATGCTGCGTTTAGCGAACTATCTGAACATTGGGATTCTTACCTACAAACGGTTCAGGTTGAAACGCCAGATCCTGCGATGAACTCAATGCTTAACGTACATAACCCGCGTCAGTGTCATACGACTAAGAACTGGTCTCGTTACCTGTCTTTGTATCAGCTTGGCTATGGTGCTCGTGGTATTGGTTTCCGTGACTCGTCGCAAGATACATTGGGCGTTATTACACATATGCCTGAAGAAGCGCGCGAATTTATCGAGCGTCTGCTTTCTGTTCAGAACACTAACGGTTCAGCGATGCACCAGTTCTTCCCATCGACGATGGAAGCGAACGCGGGTGATTCTCGTGAAGAAGAAGATCGCCCTGATTACTACGGAGATGATCATCTGTGGATCATCTACGCGGTGACTCAATACGTGAAAGAAACGGGCAATGCGGACTTCTTGAATAAAGAGATCCCGTTCTACCAGAAAGACAAAGACGGCAACCCTGTTGAAACCGGAACCGTTTGGAACCACCTATGTCGCTCTATTGAATTTACCTACACCAATACGGGTGAACATGGCTTACCGCTATTAGGTTTCGCTGACTGGAATGACACGGTGAACCTACCAACAGGTGCTGAGTCAATGATGGTTGCCAATATGTACGGCAAAGCACTGCTCGATATGTTGGACCTATGTGAGTTGCGTGGTGAAGCGAAACTGACGGCTAAGTTCAAGGACCAATATCAGCAGATGCAGAGCACGGTCAATGAGTGTGGTTGGGATGGCGAATGGTTCGTTCGTTACTTCGATGAGCAAGGCTTGCCAATTGGTTCTCATAAAAACGAGCAAGGTCAGATCTACACTAATGGTCAAAGCTGGCCTGTGATCTCTGGTTTTGCAACGCAAGAGCGCGCAACACAAGCGTTAGATTCGGTTTACAACAAACTGAACACGGCGAATGGCATCAAGCTTTCAACGCCAGGCTACAACGGTTTTGATCCGAAGCTTGGTGGCGTTTCAACGTACCCACCGGGCGCGAAAGAGAATGGCGGCATCTTCCTGCATTCAAACCCTTGGGTAATGATTGCAGAAGCGAAAATGGGCAACGGCGAACGTGCGTATGAGTACTACCGTCAAATAAACCCAGCGTCTAAGAACGATGACATTGATACCTTTGAATCTGAGCCTTACTGCTACCCTCAAAACATCTTGGGTGACGAGCACAAGCAGTTTGGTTTAGGACGTAACGCATGGCTTTCTGGTACTTCATCTTGGACCTACGTTGCAGGTACGCAATGGATCCTGGGTGTTCGACCTGAAGTTGATGGTTTGCTGGTGGACCCTTGTATTCCGTCTGAATGGCCTGAGTTCAAAGTGCGCCGTCAGTTCCGTGGTGCGACGTACCACATTCATGTGACTAACCCAAATAATGTTTGTAATGGTGTTGCACAAATGAAGGTGAATGGTGAGGTGATTGAAGGCAACAAAGCACCGGTATTCACGTCAGGTGAGCATACCGTTGAGGTTGTTTTAGGTTAAAAAAGAGAAGGGCGCTTTATGCGCCCTTTATTGCTTCTTTAGTTTGCTTTTCTCTCTTGTAATGCGTTCTCTGGGGGGGCTGATTTCGCATTAAGCGGTGGCTTTTTTTTCTGTATTTTGCATTCAGAGGCTGCCTTACTTTGGTTGCTTTATTGTGGTTGAAAGATGGCTTGGCATTGCCAAGTGAAGGTTTGCGATTGATTAGCCTCAAGCGTTAATAAGCCGATTTGGTTGTTGAATGCGTCTGCAGGGCAAGTCATCGGTTCTATCGCAATACTTTGCTCGCTAGCGGGCGTGTATAGCTGAACGAATGGGTAGCTTGCATCTTGTTGATAACGAAGAACAGCTGACGAATCTGAGCGTGTAAACGCAAGTTGGTTGGTAGTTGTTGAATCAAACTCAAAGCAATGGTTGAGACTTTGATTGGTGAGTGAGTCGCCTAGTGACAAACAATCAAACACTTGTTTTTCGCCATTGGGTAGGTCGTCCACGTGCACGACTTCAGAGCAAGGTGACATGGTTAGTTTGCAGTGCGCCAGATCTGTGCCTAGTGAAAAATAAGGGTGCCAAGCATCACCGAACGGGAATGCAGAATCACCAAGGTTAGAAACAGTTGTTGAAGACGCGAGTTTACCCGTGATGTCGACAGTGAAGGTGACTTCAAGGTTGAAGGCAAACGGAAAACCAGGATGCAAAGACGATGTTTGATACTGCAACGTTACACTGGCTGACTCTTCATTGGCTGCGCTGTTTGTGATTGAAAAAGGTTGGTTGTAGAGCAGGCCATGTACGGCGTGATCAGACCAAGGAAAGTTAGCTGGGAGTTGATGGTTTTGGTTATCAAAACTGTAACGACCTAAGTTTAAACGGTTTGGAAAAGGGAATAATTTAGCACTGCGGGAAAAGAACGGATGTTGGTTGATCAGTTCATCATAATTCTGATAGCCACAAATAAAAGAAAATGGACTGTTATTTACGATGAGTTTATTAATAACAGCGCCAAATCCATTAATTATTTGAAGTTCGATGCCATGTTGGTGATTTATTAATTTGACAGAGTCAATATTTCCAAATTTTTCATTTATAATTTTAAACATGTTGATGTCTCCATTTTTAAAAGATATTAACAAGAAAAATAAAATATTCAATGGTGGTTTTAACATGAAGAATAAAATTCCATACACAAGCTATTCAGGAAACTCAGAACATCTGTGTAAAAAAGGGGATGCTGTAGAATTTATTCAACCTTGGTACACACCGATTTCAACCACGCCCAAAAATACTGGCATGGCGGTGGGTGGAATTGGCAATACATTTACACTGACACCAAACGGCAACACACCAAATTTCAGCTTTATTCCAGGAATATTTGTTGATTGCTCAGAGCAAGTTATTAATTTTAATGATTTTTATGCTTCAGTGATGGATGTGCCAACCATTGATACACTTCAAGTTTTTAACGAACAAGAGCTGAGTGTTCATCTGAATTTTTATCCCGCTTTGTTTGATGGGAATAAAATTGACAACAAAGAGATGTCGAATGCGCTTAGCCTCATTAAAACAGCATTAAAAAATGGCAATTTTTACCAAGAAAATAAAGATAACTTTATAAAGTGGAATGTTGAGCTCTCAAATAAGACTCAATTATTGATTGAGGAAAATTCATCTTCTATTGTTTGTCAATTATATGTAGCCTTAGATTTCTTTAATGGTTTGTTAATAAATGATACAACGAGATTATTATCACTTACTGTCGATGGTAATAATGATATAGAAAGTGTTAACGGAAGCGATATAGAATATAAAGCTTTGTATCCATTAGCTGAATATAAATATAATAGCTTTGATGATATTAAGATAAAGCGGAAGGTCGTCTCTCCTATCGTAAAGGAAGATAAACGCCTTTGTTCTTTGCCAATGCACTGGAATCACTTCGAACTGACCAATAATTCAGATAAAACACGAGTCGTGACCTTGGTTCAGCCTTTGCAGAACTTGATTGGCTCGACGTACCAAAAAGGTCGTGATGGCATTCAAGATTCGACATGTACTCTGTCTCAAAACCCAATCGCTCAGCAGCATGATGCGGTTAACTTAAAGGGCGAAAGCTGCAGTTTTACTGGTGTTCAACTCTACAGCCAATCGCCTTATCAAAGTGATATTGAAGGCGAGGTGGTATTCGGTGTCCAAACTGATAATCGCCTGACTGAATCTGGCAAAGTATCGGTGTCCGTGAAACCGACGTTTTATACATCTAAAACGGCGAAACAAACCGAATTTGCACTGAAAACAGGTCGCACAAACGGTGAGTTCCAAACGGGAATATATACAGGACGTGAAGCTCTGAGCGCATTGGTTGTGGTTCAGGTTGAGCTCGAAGCCGGTGAATCTGTTGACCTACGTTTTGCACAGGTGATGGCACACAGTAAAGTCATGCTAAATGGCTGGCATTCAGACAAGGCTTACACGCAATTCTACCCGCAAGCTAAGCCTGCTTTGCCGATGCTAGAGGATGTATTACCAGAGCTAGAAACGATTGAACAACAGATCGTTGAACAACAAACAGCCTTCCTAAAACAAGCTAACACTAAGATCTCTCAGCCTGATTCCGCACTTCGCTATGCGACGATGGCAATGAACTCACTGTCTTTCTTAGCGGAATCGACGGTGTGGGACAAAGAGGATAAGTTCTTGGTCAAAGAGTGTGTCGACTACCCATTCTTTAACTCTTTGGATGTGTATTTCTACGGCTCATTCTCGCTGCTTTATCTTCTACCTGAGCTTGATGGTTGTGTGATGAAAGAGTTCTCGAAAGCCATTTTGGCGGAAGACTTCACTCAGCGTCGCTATTGGGAATATGAAGCGACACCAAACGCAGAACTTATTGATGATAAATACCAAGGTGTGCGTGCCATTCGAGGTGCGGTAATTCACGATTTGGGCAGCCCATTCGACATCCAACCTGACGCCTACAGTTGGCACAATGTGAAAGAATGGAAGGACTTAGCGCCGAAATACATCTTGATGGTGTATCGCCATTATCAAAACACCCAAGATATCTCTGTGGTTAAAGAGTGCTGGCAAGCCGTGACTGAAAGTATCGAGTTCTTATCGAATCTTGTTGCTGAAGGCGACGACTTACCGTTAACACGAGGCACAGATGACACCTTTGATAACTTAGCTTCTCACGGTATTTCTATTTACTGCGCGAGCCTTTGGGTCGCAGGCTTACAAGCCGCAAGTGAGCTTGCACAATTGATGGACGAAAGCGAGAGAGCCGCGGGTTACTTAGCACGTTCGAAAAAGGCGTTAGCCACGGTAGAACAAAGCTTATGGGATGATAAAGAAGGCTACTATCATTTCTTCGTCACTCCAGTTCAAGCCAAGCACTTAACGGGACAAGGCTACCAAGTATTGGAAACCTTGGGGCTTACGTTGACTGGCGATACGATTGCCGATAAGAACATTCTGAACGACTATCTTAGCCAAACAGATATTTCAATTGATGTTAGTAAGGTATCTCAAAGAGTCTCCAAGAAACGTTTGCTGAGTGAGACAGCACCTCACGCCTTTACACAAGAGTACCTAGATTTAGTGCCGGACTCTGACAACAGTTTTGGTGATGCGCTGTTAGCCGACAGTTACTTAAAGCTCATCGGTCTAGAGGGCATTTTCCCAGAAGACAGAATACAACGTGCACTAGACTATGTTTATAAGCACAACTTTGAGATCAACAGCCCTAAGTTGGGTGTTGCAAATATGACGCTGGCTGATGGTTCACCACATGAAGCATTCCAAGCTCAAGATGTGTGGATTGGCGTTCAGTTTAGTGTCGCGACTGCGTTGAACTTGGCGGGTAAATCGCAGCAAGCGGAAACCTTGATGGATACCGTGTATACCGCGCTCTATGACTATTCGAAAATTCCTTTTGCTGCGCCAGAAGGGTTCAATTGTTCAGTTTCAATTGATGAGAAAGATCTAACTGAATATTTTAAATTGTCACAAAATGATGCGAAAAGTTGGCTTCTTGCACTTAAATATCAAAAATGTGTTCTATCTGACGGTCGAGTGAGCCCCAGTTTGACTAAAGACAGTGATAAGTTTGTTAGTATGCTGCAAGGCAAAATCTCAGCGGAATACGCCATTGTTCTTCATAAATGGCTATTGAGTACGGGATTGAAATATACCGCAGGTCGCTACTTCAGACCGGGGATGATATTCGCCTACTTGTATTAATTTAACGACACGATTTTTCAACTAAAGCAGTGGTATGCACGTTGAAACTGATGGGGAGCTTTTGGGCTCCCCAAACGTCACTTGATTAGGGTATCGAGATGCGTACAAAAACAAAAAAAACCACCGTATACGATGTAGCGAGGCTAGCTGGAGTATCTCCAAGCACGGTTTCTCGTTTTCTTAATCGAACGACTTATGTGTCGGATGATAAGAGCCAAAATATAGAACAAGCGATCAAAGACACCGGTTATAAGCCTAACTTCCAAATGCAAGAAAACATCAACCGTCGCTCACTGACGATTGGTGTATTGGTGCAACACCCTGATAGCCCTTATACCAGCCGTATTTTAAATGACATGGAGAAAACTTTGATTGCTCAAGGTTACTCTCTAGTGATTGCGACAGGGCATTGGCAGAAAAAGCTGGAATTACATGCGCTGGAGTATCTGGCGAAAAGTAATGTTGATGGCATGATCATCGTGACTGGCAGTGTGACTAAAGAAGACATAACCAAGTATGCTCAAGACATTCCTGTCGTGGCGGTAGGATACGACATTGTTGATGACAACATCCGCACGATAAACATTGATAATGTGCTTGGAGGCTATATGGCCACTTTGCATCTCCTCCAGCAAGGACATGTAAATATTGCACATATCAAAGGGCTTTCTAGTCAGCCAGATTCTGGGAGTCGCTTTGAGGGCTATAAAAAAGCACTTCAAGAAGCGGGCATAAAAGTGATGCCAAAACTGGTTAAGCAGGGTGATTTTAGTAGTGAGTCTGGCTACGAAAAAACCGTTGAATTGATCGAGTCAAAGATTCACTTTTCAGCCCTGTTTGCAGCTAATGATCAAACAGCTTACGGCGCGATTAAGGCATTGCATGATCACGGTTATAAAGTGCCAGAAGATGTGTCGGTGATTGGGTTTGATGACTTGCCAACCTCTAAGTATTTCACGCCAGCGCTAACCACCTTGAGACAGCCTATTGAAGAAATTGGAGAGGTATGTGCTCAATCGATTTTGAACCTGTTATCTGGCGAGAGGCATGAAGCTCGCTTGCCACCGATTGATTTGATTGTGAGAGAGTCGACTAAGTCTTTGTATCGTTAATTTCAAGACAAGCATCAAGGTGGTGCGCCCGTGATGATTTGTATTGATATCAATGCGAACCATGGTGCAGGAATGTCGCTGAGTAAAGCTTGCTTATATTTGCGCGTTCACATTGTTCAATATGGGGCAGGTAAGCTAAAACACTTCTGCCCCATTGTTTGCTTCGACCGAATGAACACATAGCTACACCCAAGTACCACTTAACTTACTTTTCGTCATATCAGTAGTGCTCCTATATAAACGAAGCTAACACCAGAGGTAAGAAAAGAAT